>NZ_JBMGJV010000006.1:0-130885 GCF_051025295.1 Candidatus Dedyshia acidiphila
AAAAAAGACCTGATGGAACGCCGCTTCGCCGAAGCAGTGAAGCGAGCGAAGGACGATCCGACAGAGGGCAAGCCGCTGCGGGATTTCGATCTCGATTAGGCGGCCGCAGCGATCGCGCGGTGGGCGGAAGTCCGCATCACACCACAAGGATCGCTGCACGGGTGCGCATTTCCCAGAAAGCAGCGGATAGACCAGGACGCCAGACCACGGTGCCGGTGAAAGGAAACAGGAGCGATGGCGATGGAACTGTCAGGGGTATCGAAGCGAGTGAAGAACAGTCTGGATGACCTGCCGGGCGGCACGAGCGCGTGGACGCGCGGACTGGCTGCCGGATCCTTGTTGACGGGTGCTGTTCTGCTCGCAAGCGGACGCCGCCGTGCCGCGCTTGCTGTCGCTGCCGCCGGATCGCTGGTGGCTCTGCTGGAGGAGTCCGACAACGTACGCCAGATCTGGGAAGATCTGCCGGACTACATCAAGACCGCGCAGGAGGCCCTGGGCCGGTTCGAGACGTTCGTTCAGGATCTTGGCGAGCAGGGCGAAAAGATCCGCAAGGTCATCCGCGAACAGGTGCACGTCTAGTCGCGCGAAGCACGTCACAGACGACTGGATCGCACTAAACGCGAGAGACGGTGACAGGATTATTCCTGTCACCGTCTCTTGTTTGTTTTTGATACCTATTCGGTGTGCGACCGCAGCCAACGTGGCTTAGCTCGTGCGATCGACGATATATCGCGCGACCGTCTTCAGCGGCTCCGCCTGCTCCCCGAAGATATCGAGTGCCCGGAACGCCTCCTCGATCAGCCGGCGTGCTTCTGCGACCGAAGCAGGAATGCCGTGGACGGCTGGCCAGGTCGCCTTCGCGCTGGCCTCATCTTTGCCTGCTGTCTTGCCCAGCGATGCCGCGTCTCCCGTCATGTCGAGCACATCGTCGATGATCTGAAAAGCCAGCCCTGCATATGTCCCGAAGCTGGTCAGCGCGGCGACCTGTTGTTCGTTCGCTCCACCGTAGATACCGCCGCTCACCAGGCTGACGCGAATGAGTGCGCCCGTCTTCGCACGATGGATGGCGTGCACTGAACTCTCTGTCGGTTGCGATTGCTCGCCTTCCAGATCGAGCACCTGGCCACCGATCATGCCATCCCGCGTGCCCGTCGCTTCCGCTACCAGTTGCACAATGCGGATCGCGGCCGTTGCCGGACAAGCGAGTGAGCCGAGCACCTGGTACGCGAGCGTCTGCAGTGCATCGCCGGCGAGGATGGCGATCGCCTCACCGAACACTACGTGGCAGGTCGGCTTGCCTCGACGAAGATCGTCATTATCAAGCGCCGGCAGATCATCGTGGATCAGCGAGTAGGTGTGAATCATCTCGATTGCCGACGCGAGATCTTCCACACCGTTGGGGTACTCTGCGCCGCCTGCAAGCATGCGTGCTGCTTCCATGGCGAGGATCGGCCGCATCCGTTTGCCGCCCGCGAAGACACTGTGCCGCATCGCGCGGTGGATGGAAACAGGAACCTCGTCGGAGGAGGGAAGCAGGCGTTCCAGCGCCCGATCTGTGCGGGCCGCACCGCTCTCCAGCAGGGCGCGTATCTCGATCTGCATTGCGGTCATCATACCTGAGCCCTCCCTGTACTTTGTTCTACTGCTGGCCCGCTAAGATGGGCCAGACATTGAAGTATGCTTGCCTTTGCCCCAGACGCCGAAAGTGCCAGAAGAACGAACAGCGTCGTTGCGCATTCTGCTGCACGGGATCAACTATTCGCCGGAACTGACGGGTATCGGTAAGTACTCGGGAGAGATGGCGGAGTGGTTCGCATCGCGCGGTCACGAGATGCGAGTCGTCACTGCGCCGCCGTACTATCCGGCTTGGCGCGTGCGCGCCGACTATCGTGCATGGACCTATCGCACGGAACCTGGCACGGTTCGCGTCTATCGCTGTCCTATCTATGTCCCCCGGCGACCGTCCGGATCGACGCGCCTGCTCCACCTCGCCTCCTTCATGGTGAGCAGCCTGCCGTTGATGCTGGGCCAGGCGCAGTGGCGGCCGGACGTGGTGTTGACGATCGAACCCACGGTCCTCTCAGCGCTGGCCGGGCTGTGGACCGCGCGACTGGCCGATGCGGTGCCCTGGCTCCATGTTCAGGATTTTGAAGTAGACGCAGCGTTCGGACTCGGACTGCTGCCAGCAGAGGGTCGCATGCACGCACTCGCCGAAGCGCTGGAGCGCTACGCAATGCGCGGCTTCGATCGCATCTCGACGGTGTCGGAGAAGATGATGCAGCGCCTGCCGGAGAAGGGCATCCCGGTCGAGCGCACGGTGATGTTCCCCAACTGGGTGGACACGGACACGATCGCACCGCTCGAAGGCCCGAGCCGGTTGCGCCAGCAGTTGCGCCTTGGACCGGAGCGCGTTGTCCTCATGTATGCCGGCAACATGGGGATGAAGCAGGGACTGGAACTGCTACCGTCGCTGGCTCGCGAGTTCGCGAATGACCCGCGGGTCCATTTCATCTTCTGTGGCGATGGTGCGTTTCATCCGCAGCTGGCGGCCATGGTGCGCGAAGCTCCGAATGTGACCATGCTGCCTTTGCAGCCGTTTCACAAATTGAACGATCTGTTGAATACGGCTGATATCCATCTACTGCCGCAGCGTCCGGATGCCGCCGACCTGGTCATGCCTTCGAAGCTGACCGGCATGATGGCCAGCGGGCGTCCCGTAATTGCGACTGCCGCGCCCGGCACGCAGGTGGCGCTGGCGCTTGGTTGCTGTGGGGTGGCTGTGGCCCCACTCGACGAAGCGGCCCTGTACGCATCTGTCCGGACCCTGGCGTACGACACTGAGATGCGCCGTGCCCTGGGCGTTGCCGCGCGCGCGCATGCCGTCGAGCACCTGGGTCGAGAACGCGTGCTGGAGCGCTTCGAAGCGGAGCTCTTCGCAGCGGTGAAAGCGCATCGTCGCACTGCTCGCGACTACTGATGGCGCGCGCATCATGGAACCGCTTTGGCGACTCATGGACGGTGCGCATGCCGTGGTACCGTAAGGCTGAGGCAGCGCACCCATGCGGCCCGAGGAGCACGCTCTCACCGGGATGTCTCGTAAGATTGTCACAAGGGCGGTAGCGTGAAGAAGGCATTGATCACAGGCATCACCGGGCAGGACGGCTCCTACCTCGCGGAGTTGCTGCTCGCCAAGGGCTACCAGGTCCACGGCATCAAGCGCCGCACCTCGCTCTTCAACACCTCGCGTATCGACCACCTCTACCAGGATCCGCACACGCAGCCGCAGCGCATGGTGCTGCACTACGGTGACCTGACCGATACCTCGAGCCTGATCCACGTGGTACAGCAGGTGCAGCCGGATGAACTCTACAACCTGGCCGCGCAGAGTCACGTCAAGGTCTCCTTCGAAGAGCCGGAGTACACGGCGAACAGCGACGGTATCGGAACGCTGCGCCTGCTCGAGGCGATCCGTACTCTCGGCCTCGAAAAGAAGACGCGTTTCTACCAGGCCTCAACCTCCGAGATGTACGGACTGGTGCAGGAGAATCCGCAAACCGAGACCACGCCCTTCTACCCGCGCTCGCCTTACGGCGTCGCCAAGCTCTACGCCTACTGGATCACCGTGAACTACCGGGAAAGCTACGGCATGTTCACCTGCAACGGCATCCTCTTCAATCACGAGTCCGCGCGGCGCGGTGAGACGTTTGTCACGCGCAAGATCACACGCGCGCTGGCCCGCATCAAGGTCGGCCTGCAGGACAAGCTCCATCTCGGCAATCTGGACGCAAAGCGCGACTGGGGACACGCCCGTGACTACGTCGAGATGATGTGGCTGATGCTGCAGCAGCCCGAGCCGAGGGATTACGTGGTGGCGACGGGCCAGCAGTACAGCGTTCGCGATTTCGTCGAACGCGCGGCGAAGCTGCTGGGAATGGAGTTGCACTGGGAGGGCGCCGGTGTGGACGAACGAGGCGTCGATGCCGAGGGCCGCACCATCCTCGCGATCGATCCACGCTACTTCCGGCCTGCCGAGGTGGAGTCGCTGCTGGGCGACGCTTCCAAGGCGCACCGTGAGCTGGGCTGGAAGCCGAAGATCTCCTTCGACGAACTCATCCACGAAATGGTGACGGAAGATCTGAAGGAAGCGGAGCGTGACGCGCTGGTGCACAAGCACGGCTTCAATGCGTTTCGCTATCACGAGTAGCCATGCATCCGGACAGCAGAATCTTCGTCGCAGGACACCGCGGACTTGTCGGCTCGGCGATCGCGAGCTATCTCGAGCAGCGGGGCTTCCGCAGCGTCCTGAAACGTACGCGCGCTGAGCTGGATCTGCTGGACGCGCGCGCTGTTCAGGCTTTTTTTGCCGCGGAAAAACCGGAGTATGTCTTCCTCGCCGCTGCCAAGGTGGGGGGTATCCTCGCGAACGATACCTATCCGGCCGACTTCATTCGCGACAACCTCGTGCTCCAGACAAATTTGATCGAGGCGAGCCGGCTGAGTGGGGTGCGCCGGCTGCTCTTTCTCGGCTCCAGCTGCATCTATCCGCGGCTGGCGCCGCAGCCGATTCATGAAGAGTCCCTGCTCACCGGCCCGCTCGAGCCTACCAACCGTGCGTACGCGCTGGCCAAGATTGCCGGCATTGAGATGTGCTGGTCCTACAACCGGCAGTACGGGACGCAATACGTCGCCGCTATGCCTACAAATCTGTACGGCCCGCACGACAACTTCAACCTCGCTACCTCGCACGTGCTTCCGGCCCTGATGCGCAAGGTAGCGAAGGCAAAGGCGGCGGGGCAGCACTTCATTGAGGTCTGGGGCACCGGCACACCGCGGCGTGAGTTGCTCTATAGCGAAGACCTCGCCGAGGCCTGCGCGCACTTGATGCAGTTGCCGGACGCGCAGTTCCAGTCGTTGATCAACGCGGAGCATCCGCCGCTGATCAACATCGGCACAGGCGAAGACCTCACCATCCGGGAGCTTGCCGAGCTGATCTCGCGCGAGCTCGATTTTGAGGGTGAACTGCGCTTTGATACGTCGAAGCCAGACGGCACACCACGCAAGCTGCTGGACGTCTCACGCATTCACGCACTCGGCTGGCATGCTCGCACGCCGCTGCCCGAGGGCATCCGCAAGACCTATGCTGCGGCCGAAGCAGTGCTTACAGCAACGGCGCGTTAGACCGTCTCTCCCGTCGCCATACAGCGAGCAGTAGCACGCACCCAAACAAGCTCAGCGCTCGCCCGGCCCAGACGTCGGATGTCGTGCGCCAGTCGATCTCGATGGTGGAACGGCCGGCAGGCAGCGGAACCGCCAGCATGCCGTCATCGCGGCGAGGCATGTCCGTCACGGTCGCGCCATTGCGGCGGACCTGCCATGCCGGGTAGTTCAACAGCCGGAACAGAGCATAGCCCGGCAGCGGCGAGTCGATCCGCACAGTCCATTGCTCTGGGCGAATCGCGATGGGCGCAATGCCGGCGTCGATCTCCCTCGCCGCGTCGCGCTGCCACTCTGGATTCTGCTGCCGGCTCGAATCCGGCTCCTCCGCCGCGGGCTCGCGGACAACCCGGATCTCTGGCTGATCCTGCGCGATTTCAGCGTTATCGTCGTCGCGCGGTGTGTACTCATCCGTGCCCTCCTGCCCGTCGCCACTCTTCATCAGCTCGACTTGCGCCGTGACATTGTCCTGGTCGTCGCAGGTCTGGTGATAGCGCGGCGTGAGGATGGCGATGGACAGCGCCGCCAATCCGGCGGCGCACACCAACATCAACGGCTCCGGCACGCGTTCGGTGAGCACGACCATCAACGCGAGCACAGCGACCGGCGCAAGAATCATGAGCCAGCGCCAGGGAAACTGCACGAACGCAAGATGCGGCGCGACATGCCACAGCGGTGCGCTGACGGGCAGAAGCAGGAGGAGGATGAGCGGAACCAGCATGGCCAGCCAGCCGAGCGAGGCGTCGGAGCTGTCTCTCCTGAATGCAGAGAGGGTGCGCTTCGAGCCGAGAAACGATACAGCGGCGGTGGCGAGAAGGAGACAGCTTAGGATAGATGCAGTGCGGAGCACCGCGTCATGGAACGCATCCCCGGTGCGCCCGAAGAGGAAGCTGTCCTCGTAACGCATGCCGCTGCCGACAGCACGAGTGATCTCTACCCAGCGCTGCTCGCGTGCAGCGGGGACCAGGTAGAAGCCCGCGATCGCGACCCCGATCGCGGTTGCTGCACCGAGCCGCAGCGACGCGCGCCAACGCCGCGTCCAGAGCACACGCACAGCCCCAATCCAGAGCAGCGTGTAGCAGGCGATGACGGCAGAGGGAGCATTCGTCAGCCAGAGCGCCGCGATGAGCAGCGAGAGCCGGGTCACGCGCGGACAGGCCGCGACGGCGCAGGCCAGCACATGCGGAATGAGCGCGGCGGCGAGCAGCTCGCCATAGGCCGTCCGCTCATACGCTACGAACAGTGAGTAGGGGTTTGCGAGACAGAGGCATCCCGCAATCGTTGCCGCACGGGGCGAGAGCCAGCGGCTGGCGAATCGGCGCATGCTCCAGCCGGAGAGCAGCAGGCACAGCGCGGTAAAACAGAAGGGCACTGCATGCCATCCGGCCACTGCGCCCAGCACTGCACCGAGGATCCATGAGCCGGGAGGATAGAAGACGAAGCGCGGCTCGCCCGCTCCGTAGTTTGCAGAATGTGCCCAGTGCGGATACGGAATACCCGCGTGCCACGCGCGTAATGTCTCCATCCAGGAAACGAGATGAAAATCGAAGTCATGCCCGCAGGACGCGCCTTCGCGCAGCAGCATCGCGCTCGCTGCCAGTGTGGTGAGGAGCAGAGCGAGCCAGCTTCGCCACGGCGTGTGCCGCTCGGTTGTCCGCACACCGCTTATGGAAGCAGGCGTAGCGTGTGCTCCGTCACCGCCTGCACGGCGGCTGGCGTGTAGGGCAGCGGCATCGTGGCGCCCGTGTACCAGAGCGGCCACTGGTCGCGGTACCACGGGCTGAGCGGGTCGCCGGACTCGCCCATCACGATGTTCTCGGTCGATTGATCGATATCACTCCAGTCCATGGTGAAGCGCTGGGATGGTCCAAACCCGCGATTCACCTGCTTGACTGTGCTGGTGTCGCCGGACTGCGGCACCGCATCGATACCGGTCCAGCCCATCAAGGGGAGCATGGAGTAGAGCGGGTGTGCGATTTCCACTTGGTGGAAGTCACCGTAGTTCCAGCTCTTCAGCGATGGCGGCGCCTGGAAAAGTGTGAGCCCCTGGTCGACTGCATCGGCGAGCAGGTCATTCCAACTCGCATAGTGCGGCGGCAGCCAGGCGGCGGGCATTGTTGTGATGAGCTGCTCTTCAGCGAACGCGCTTTCAGGCCAGTCGTAGAGCTTCCAGTCATCGCCGAGTCGCGGCCGAAGCAGCACACGCCAGAACGCCGCCTTGCTGACATTGATGATGGCGGGAGCGGCGTCGCTGGTGCGCAGCACCCCATCCCACGAGCGCAGCAGGTCGGCTGCCTCACGCAGACGCGGCGTGGTGTGCTGCGCATGATCGATCGCGTAGGCGAAGCGCTGCGCCAGCTCATGGTCCACATCGGAGTTGATATCGGTCTGGAGCTTGAGCATGTCGGCGCGGTTCAGCTTGTCATGGCTGCCGAGCCACTTCCAGATACGCTCATTGCGGTAAGGCGCCGCCCACTCAAGCGTTAGCGGTGAGGGGTAGTTATCCGGCGTGATGCGCGAGTTCGCGGTGGCGAGAATGCCGGATGGCGGATCGAGCGCGGACGGCAGCGACGCAAAGGGAATCGTTCCCTGCCACTCATGCATGTTGTCCGAGATCGGCACGCCCTCGAGCCCGCCGGGACGCTGCGGCAGATGTCCGATGGCCTGATAGCCGATGTGGCCCTGGTCATCCGCGTAGACAACGTTCAGCGTGGGCGCCCACCACTGCGCGAGTGCCGCCTGCATCTGCTGCCAATTGGCGGCTGTGTTGATGCCAAAAATCGGAAATCCACTGGCGAACTGCGGATCGTAGACCGACCAGCGCAGCGCAAGCGTGCGGCTCTCATGCGGCAGCAGCGGTGTCAGCACCGGGCCGTGCGGGGTGCGCGCCACATCGATGATCTGGTCGGCGGCGAAGCGGACGTGAATCACTTCGCGATCGTGATCCATGGGCCGCCACGCTGCGCCGTCCCAATACTCGCCCTGCGGGTTGGTGCGCTCCACGTAGATGTCCTGCGTGTCGCCGTACATGGCGGTGTAGCCCCACGCGATGTGATCGTTGTGGCCACCGATGATGAACGGCACACCCGGCAGCGTCACGCCGGCGGCATGGAAGCCCGGTGCGGCCAGATCCATCTCGTACCAGATCCCGGGGATGGAGTGGTCCAGGTGCATGTCGTTGGACAGCAGGGGCCGCCCGGATGCAGTGCGCGTGCCACTCACCGCCCACTCATTCGAACCAGGGGTGCAGGTCCGGCACGGGTCGTTCGCGTCGGGTAGAAACGGATGAAGCGCAGCGCGAATGTGCAACAGGTCCTGCGCGGTGCCTAATGAGGACTCCTCATCGGGCAGCATGGGCGGCGTGTCCGTTGGCGGCTGCGTCAGATCGGGTGTGCCCTGGGTCGGCGGATGGTCGCGCCACGAGCCAGTGGGGTAGAGATCAGCGGCGAGTGTCGGGCCCAGGCGGCGTGTGAGCTGCTCGCGCGCCAGCTTGGTCGGCCACTGTTCGTCGAGGGTCTGCACCATGTTCAGCACGATGAGCAGCGAGTCCACCGGCTGCCAGCGCTGCGGCTCATAGTGCAGCAGCCGAAACTCCGCCGGCAACGCGTCGGCCTCCTGGATGTAGTCGTTCACGCCCCGCGCATAGTCTTCGAGATAGCGTCGATCCTGCGCAGACAGGCTCGCTGTCAGCCGCTCGGCGGTCTGTCGCATCTGTAACACGCGCTGTGTGCGATCGTGGGCGACGAAGCGGCTGCCCAGAAGCTCCGCAATGTCGCCTGCGGCAACACGACGCAGCATGTCCATCTGCCACAGGCGATCCTGTGCTGCGACGTAGCCCTGCGCGGCGATCAGGTCATCGAGCGACTCTGCGTTCAGATGCGGCACGCCGGCGTGATCGCGGCGCACCGTGACCGGCGCCACGATCGAGGCGGTGCGGCGCTCGCCATCGATTTGCGGCAATTGCGCCTCCATGGCGTGACGCAGCCAGAGCCAGCCCCCGCCGACCAGCAGCGCCGCGAACAGCCCGATCCCAAGGCACATGATGACCAGCCGTGCCAACCAGCCGCGCCGCTTTCGCAATGGTCTCGTCTCCGCCAGCAGCATGCTGTTCCTCAGCCTGACGCTCTTCCCGTTCCGGAACCTTGCTGGCTGCCGTCGGCCACGGGGAGCGCCTGCCACTGACACAATACCGCAGCAGCTTGACAGGGAGGGGCGACCCGGCAATCCTAGGGGTTCTCTCGCGCTGCTATGTGGGCTACTGCCACGGGCCTTGAAGGAGCCTGCTGTTGAACGTTCGCGTTTTCTATCACGATAAGTGCTTCGATGGGGCGTGCTCGGCTTCTCTGTTCACCCGCTTCCACCGGGAGTGCATCGCACCCGGCGCGAAGTACAGCTATCACGGCCTGGTGCATCGCGCAGGAGCGCTCTTCAACGAGGCCGATTTTCAGGGCGATGAGAACGCGATTGTCGACTTCAAGTACTCCGCATCCCCGCGCATCACCTGGTGGTTCGATCACCACCTCAGCGCCTTTCTCACGCCGAACGACCAGCAGGACTACCAGCGTGGGCTGGCCGACGGCCGCTACGGCGAGCGCCGCTTCTACGATCCGACCTACACGTCCTGCGCCGGGTTCCTGACGCACATCGCGTCCAAGCACTTCGGCTTCAACGCCGAACCGGTCGCTGACCTGGTGAAGTGGGCAGACATCGTCGATGGCGCACTCTACGAGAGTCCCATGGCTGCCGTCGAGATGGCCCAGCCCGCGATGAAGCTGACGCTCGTGATCGAGTCAGCGGCCGACCCGGACCTGATCCCGCGCATGATTCCACTGCTCACCGAAGAGCCGCTGTCGGCCGTGCTGGACGAGCCGTTCATCGCCGCGCTGCTGCCTCCCCTGCTCGAGCGGCATGAGCAATCGCTGGCGCTGATCCGCGAGCGCGCGGAGTGCACCGATAACACGATCTACTTCGACATCACCGACCACCAGCTCGAGGGCTACAACAAGTTCATCCCCTACTACCTCCATCCCGAGGCGACCTACAACATCGGGCTGAGCAAATCGAGCTTTCGGACGAAGGTAGCGGTGGGATCGAATCCGTGGACGCGGCGAACCGCAGAGCAGATGGTGAACCTGGCGACCATTTGTGAGCGCTACGGCGGCGGGGGACATGCACGGGTCGGCGCGATCTCATTCCCGCCAGACCGCTCGGATGAGGCCCGCGCGACCGCAGCCACGATCGTCGAAGAGCTGCGGGCACACGAGCGCAGCCTGCGCTAGGCGTCGCTCTGCTCAACCTAGTGTGAAGTAGAAGCTCGCGCCCTCGGGGCCGCTCTCCGCCCAGACTTCGCCGCCGTGGCGCACGATGGCGCGGCGCACCGTCGCCAGCCCGATGCCGGAGCCCGGAAAGTCCTTCTCCCCATGCAGCCGCTGGAAGGGCTGGAACAGCTTGCCCGCGAACTTCATATCGAACCCCGCGCCGTTGTCTTTGACGAAGTACGCGCGTTTGCCATCGTGCTCCAGCGAGCCGAAGTGAATCACAGGCGTCGCCTGCTTGCCCGTGAACTTGACGGCATTGGCGAACAGGTTCGTGAGCACCACATGCAGCATGCGTGAGTCGCCGTTGCCCTCGAGCCCGGGCTCGATCTCTACAGCAAAGTGCCGCCCGGGAAGTGTCCGGCGCAACTGCTCGACCACTTCGCTGGCCAGCTCCGACAGGTCTACCTCGTCGCGATCGATGTCTGCGCGGGTCACGCGGGAGAGTTGCAGCAGCGAATCGATCAGCCGGTTCATCTGCCCGACGCCCGCGTGAATGCGGCGCAGGTAATCCTGGCTGCGTTCGTTCAGCAGCGGGCCAACATCTTCTTCAAGTGCTGTGCTGAAGCCGTCGATCGTGCGCAGCGGGGCACGCAGATCGTGCGAGACGGAGTAGCTGAATGCCTCGAGCTCCCGGTTGCTGGCGACCAGCTCTGCGGTGCGCTGGCGCACCCGCTCTTCCAATAGCGCGTTCAGTTGCCGAATCTCTTCGACCTGCGCCCGCCGCTCCGTCACATCCCGGTGCACCCCCACCCACTCGCGCACCGAGCCGTCTGCGCGCAAAACCGGCAGCGCCCGAACTACAAACAACCGATACACGCCGTCGTAGCGGCGCACGCGGTGCTCCAGAACGCACATGCGGCGCTCGGCCACCGACGCTTCCCACGCATCGATGGTGGGCTGCGCGTCATCGGGGTGCAGAGCCTTCGCCCAGCCGTAGCCCTCGTATTCTTCGCGACTCTGCCCGGTAAAAGCAGCCCACCCCGGCTGCTCTTCCGTCATGCGGCCGTGCTCGTTATTGGTCCATAGCAGGTCACTGACCGCCAGCGTTGCGGTCCGGAAACGTTCTTCCTTCTCAATGAGCGCCTCGCGGGCGCGACGCTGCTCATGGATGTCCGTGCAGGTGCCGAACCAGCGCACGATGCGACCTCCGGCATCGCGCATCGGATTGCCGCGGCCAAGAAACCAGCGGTAGCTGCCATCCGCACTGCGCAGCCGGTACTCAACCTCGTACCGGTCACCGCTTCTCACCGCACCCTGCCATACGGCCGTGGAACGCTCGAGATCGTCCGGGTGCAGAACAGATGTCCACGCATCGCCATCGGTCGCGCCGGCGTCCACACCGGTGTAGTCGTACCAGCGCTGGTTGTAGAAGTCCGGATGCCCCTCGGCATCGGCCGTCCACACCAACTGGGGCACCAGTTCGACCAGTTGCTCATAATTGCTCTGGCTCTCGCGCAGCTCGGCTTCTGTCCGGAACTTCTCCGTCAGGTCGTAGAGGCTCGCCTGCACGGCGGCTGCACCGTCAAACGTAATCGGCCAAGCGACAACCTCAGCCGCGAAGGGTGTGCCGTCGCACCGGAGCAGGCTCAGGCGCATGCGTGGGGTCGCTTCGCCACCGAGGATGGTTTGAATGCGCTGGTCAACGATCGCGCGCGAACCATCCGCGATGAATGCGAGTGGCGAGCGGCCCAGCAGGTCCGCCGGGGCGGCCGCATGGAAGGCCTGCACCGCAGCGCGGTTCACGTACACGAGAACGTAGTCCTGGTGCACCCAGACCGGGTGCGGGGCATGGTCCCACAGCGCCTGGAGGTGCTCCAGCCGGATCCCCGTCTTCAGTCGTTCTGCCGCGCTAGCCATGGACTCATCGAGGGAAGTGTACCGGTCAGCGCCGCGACGGCCAAACCGGGGCGCGCTTCTCGAGGAATGCCTGGATGCCCTCCCGGAAGTCATCCGTCGCACGGAGCTCGGCATTTGTGTTGACCGCCGCGCGCAGGTTGCGGCTCAGGCGCTCGATCTCCTGCCGATGCAGCAGGTGCTTGGTCGCGCGGATGGAACTTGGGCTGTTCGCCATCAGGGTCGCGGCCACCTCGGCCGCTGCGTTCCCGAGTTCACTCGCCGGATGCACGCGCGTCACCAGACCCAGGCGGTGCGCCTCTTCCGCCTCCAGCACGCGACCAGTCAGCAGCAGATCCCGCGCCTGCTTCTCGCCGATTTGCAGCAGAAGGAAGGCCGAAACGATGGCCGGTACGAAGCCGATCCGGACCTCGGGGTAGCCGAAGCGCGCGTCATCGCTGCACAGCGTGAAGTCGCAGATGGTGGCGAGCCCCATGCCACCCGCCATCGCGGCGCCGCGCACCACGGCGATGCTCGGCACGCTCAGGTTGTAAAGCGTGCGGAACAGCTCGGCGATGTTCATCGAGTCAAGCCGGTGCTCTTCCATGCTGCGGCTGGTCATTGCGCGCAGCTCGGACAGATCGAGCCCGGAGCAGAAATGCTCACCCGCGCCCTGGATAACGACAACGCCGGCACAGGTGTCCTCCGCCGCCCGCAGGGCCAGCGTCAGCTCCTGGATCATGCACGCGGTGAGTGCGTTGCGCCGCTGCGGCCGGTTCAACGTGATGGTACGGATGCAGCCGCCTTCAATCGGCCTTTCTTCCACCGTGATGGTGTTGTACTGCGCCATGCGTCCTCCGCCCTGAGCAAAAGAAACGCTACTGTTTCACGCCCGAGTATCGTTCGGCAATGGCGCTGCTGGCTGTCAGCAGGGGACCGAGGTCACCGAGCGAGGGTACTGTTGCGCCAGCTGCGGCCAGAGCCTCAATGGCACGCTCCGTCGGCACATTGCCGACCAGGATGTCCTGCGCGAACGGACATCCGCCAAGACCGCCCAGCGCCATATCGAAGCGGCGGCACCCGGCGCGGTACGCGGCTGTGACCTTGGCTGCAGCCTGATCCGGCCGCGCGTGCAGATGCACTCCAAGCTCCACCTGCGGACCGGACGAGAGCACCGCGCGAACCACCACTTCGATCAACTCCGGTGTCGCCAGCCCGACCGTGTCCGCGAGCGAGATGCTCTCGATGCCGGAATCGGCCAGCAGATCGCAGGCAGCGACGACTTCCTCGACGCTCCACGGGTCGTCGTAAGGATTGCCGAAGGCCATCGAGATGTACGCGACGACACCGAGGCCGGCCTTGTACGCCAGCGAGCCCACCGTCTCCAGTGCCTCCACTGCCTCCTCCGGCGTCTGCCGCTGGTTACGCTCCAGGAATCCGGCGGAGATGGAGTACGGAAAGCCGACCGTCGTCACACCGTTGCTGTTGATCGCTCGCTCCGCCCCTTTCGCATTCACGACGATCCCGATCACCTCGAGCGGATCCGTAGTCAGCGACGGCAGGTCGGCCAGAGCCAGCACCTGCTCGGAGTCGGCCATCTGCGGCACTGCCTTCGGGGACACGAAGGATGCAGCATCGAGGTGGCGGAACCCCGCGCTGACCAGGGCGCGCAGGTAGTCGGCCTTGATCTCGACCGGCAACGGCAGGGGCAGCCCCTGCCATGCATCGCGGGGGCACTCAATCAACTTCAGCGGCGCGGAACTCGGGTTTTCGGGCATAGGACAGACGAGAGTACCAGTTGTCCGATGCGGCAGAGAGGCAACACGTCGCGGCACGTTGGCCTTGCGACGGTGGCGCTGCTACTGTGCGGCTAAAGCTGTGTCTAGAGCTGAGCCAGGATCAGGACCGCGCCGACCGCAAGGCCGTGGATCACAAGCACCGTGATCAGCGCGCGCAGAAAGCCAGCGACGCGCCACGTGAGCGCCGCAAGCAGCCCGTAGAGAGGGAACTGCGCGTACAGCAGCACCTGTCCGACCGAGTCGGCCGTCGCCTCCGGCAAGCCAAGCTGCGGTTGATGGACCAGCATGGCGAGCGGCGCCATCAGGCGCAGGCGCGCCAGTCCGGCAGGGCCGAGCAGCGGCAGCACCTCTGCGTATCGCACCGCGAACCAGGCAGCGGCGATCCCGGCGACAAGAGGCAGCCACAGCACCCAGCCGGGTGCGCCTGCCGCCTTGCGCTTCTTCTTGCGGGTGCCAGACTTCTGCCGGGGGAGTGCCTCTGCACGCGATGCCATAGCTGGAGCATAGCTGCGGCCGATGTGCATCCGGGTGCCACCTCTTGGGCATGCACCTGCCTGGTCACCTATCCTGCTTTTGAACGCGGAAGGAAACTGGCTCAGGTCTGGAGCACGCCGGGATGGAAGCGCTCCACCTCTGGATTGAGCGCCGCTGCTTCCAGCGCCAGCATCAGCGCCTCGCGCGTCCTCGCCGGGTCGATGATGCCGTCCACCCAGAGCCGCGCCGCCGCATAGCGACAGTCGGTCTGCGCCTCGTAGGTTGCCTCGATACTCTTGCGGATCTCCTGCTTCTCTTCATCGCTGAGACGGCGTCCGCCGCGCTCGAGCGTCCGCAGGCGCAGCTCCACCAGCGTTCCCGCTGCTGATGCGCCCGCCATCACGGCGTAGCGCGCCGTTGGCCACGCGAAGATGAACCGCGGGTCATAGGCCTTGCCGCACATCGCGTAATTGCCCGCACCAAATGAGCCGCCCACAATCACGGAGATCTTCGGCACGGTCGAGTTCGACACGGCCGCGACCATCTTCGCGCCCGAGCGAATGATGCCGGTCCACTCCGCATCCCGCCCCACCATGAAGCCGTTGACGTCGTGCAGGAAGATCAGCGGCACCAGGTTCTGGTTGCAGTCGAGGATGAAACGTGCGGCCTTATCAGCGCTCTCGGCGTAAATTACGCCGCCGAATTCGACGCGCTTCTCGCCGGTGTGGCTGGTGTGCGGCTGGTGCTGCTTCTGATTGGCCACGATGCCCACCGCATAGCCGCCGATGCGTGCATACCCGCAAAGCAGGGTGCGCCCATAATCCGCCCGGTACTCGTCGAACTCCGAGCGATCGACCACACGCGCGATCAGTTCGTGCATGTCGTAGGTGTTCGTCGACGCGCGCGCCGGGTCCGGATCAATCAACGCATACAGGTCTTCCGCCGCATACCGGGGAGCATCAGCCACGCGATCGAAGGCGACACGATCAAACGGTGCGGGCCGCGGATGGCCCAACTTCCCAACGAGCGAGCGCAGACGCGCGAGACACAGATGATCGTTCGGCTCCTTGAAATCGACCGTGCCCGAGATCTCGGCATGCATGGTCGCCCCGCCCAGTTCTTCAGCCGTGTACTTCTGCCCGATCGCGGCCTCAACCAGCGCTGGTCCGGCAAGGAACAATCCACTGCCTTCGGTCATCAGCACGTGGTCGGTCATCACCGGCAGATACGCGCCGCCCGCGACGCACATGCCCATGATGGCCGTCATCTGCGGAATGCCCATCGCCGACATGCGCGCGTTGTTCCGGAAGACACGGCCGAAGTCGTCCTGGTCGGGAAAGACATCCTCCTGCAACGGCAGAAAGATGCCCGCCGAATCCACCAGGTAGAGCGTCGGGATGCGGTTCTCAAGCGCGATGTGCTGCGCGCGGAGCACCTTCTTCGCGGTCATCGGGAAGAACGCACCGGCCTTCACCGTGGCGTCGTTGGCGATGATCATGCAGAGCCGCCCGGCGACGCGCCCCAGCCCGCAGATCGCGCCTGCCGCGGGCGCCCCGCCCCACTCCTCGTACATGCCGAACGCGGCAAACAGCCCGAGTTCGAACAGCTCCGTTCCCGGATCGAGCAGCAGTGCCAGCCGCTCGCGAGCGGTCAGCCGCTTCTTCGCATGCTGAGACTCGATCGCTTTCGCGCCGCCACCCTCGCGCAGCGTCGTCTCCTGCTGCCGTATGGCTGAGAGCAGCGCGAGCATGCCGGTCGAGTTCGACTGCTGGCGCTTCGCCTTCGGGTCGAGCTTCGAGGCGAGCGTGTTGCTGAAGGCGGGCGATGGCGCGTCAGGAGGAGGCATAGGCGGAAACGGGCCAGCATAGCAGAGGCGCGACCCTTGCCTGCTAGGCGCTCGCCTCTGCCGGAGTTCCATCCAGCCCCAGCGCTTCTGCATCCCGCTGCATCGCGGCGAGGCAGAACGCAATGTGCTGATCCAGATCGACCCCGAGTTCGCGTGCTCCGTTGATCACATCGTCGCGATTGACCCCGCGAGCGAAGGCTTTGTCCTTGAGCTTCTTCTTCACGCCTGCGACTTCGACGTCGTGAATCGACTTCGACGGCTTCACCAGTGTGCATGCCGTCAGAAATCCGGCGAGCTCATCGCACGCGAACAGCACCTGGTCGAGGTGCGACTCGCGCGGTGTGCCGCTGTAGTCGGCATGCCCAAGGATGGCGTGCCGCATCTCGACGGGCCAGCCCTGCTCCTCCAGGATGCGGACGCCGACGAAGGGGTGCTCTTCCGGCGACGGATGCTTCTCGTAGTCAAAGTCATGCAGCAGGGCCGTCGCCTCGTAGAGCGACACTATCGCCGCGCGCTCCTGCTCCGGAAGCGCACGGCGCTCTGCCTCCTGCTCGCCGTAGGCGCGAACGCAGCACGCTACGGCGAGCGCATGCTTCAGCAGGCTGGGGTTGTGCGTGTGCTCGGTCAGCAGCGCCCATGCGGCTTCGCGCGTCGGCTTGACTGCGTCCGACGCAGGCGGGCCAGGTACCTGGTTTGTCACTATGTCCCTCGTTCTTCCGATGAGCCACTCTGCTTCGGGACTCTTCGGGTTTTCTAGCGATTCCTCCCGGCGATTCACACGATCTTCGCCGGGTTGTCTCCGGAATTTCCTTGACACTAAAATCAAGGCTGCTGCACTGTAGCAATGCGCTGAAGTCCTACTGCTTCTGCGCAGGGAAGCCCGCTCTGGCCTCCGTACAACATATGGCAACTACCTTAGCAAGCGTCGAGGCGCGCGAGGTAATGCGCTGCACTCACTGCAGTCTCGTGCAGTTCCGCACGATGACCACACTCTGCAGGCGGTGCCGCAAGTCCCTGGAGATGGAAGAGCCGGAGCCTGTCGTTCCGGTCGCGACCTCCCGAACCCCTGAACCGGAAGCAGAAGAGGGTGGTCTGCAGGTGGCCCGTGCCGTGCGCGATGCGCGCCGCGGACGTAACCTCTCGCAGCGTCAGCTCGCCGGTCGCATGCAGGTGCCCCGCACCTACATCTCGAAGATCGAGAATGGCAAGGCGATGCCGACACTGTCCTCGCTCGAGCGGCTGGCTACTGCACTCGAAGTCGACATGTGCAACCTGCTGCACGATGCCCGGAACCGTCAGCACGACGACTCCCTGTCCATGTTCAACGATCCGTTCCTGGCCGAGATTGCTCCTCTAATCTCGAAGCTGGACGCATTGCAGCGCTCCATGTTCCTCAACCAGGCGCGCGAGATGGCCCTCGGCCGCCGCCGCACCGCCGTCGCCTAGCCGAACGCTTCGCATCACCCCGTCGCGCGCGCCGGGCCTGCTTCTCCGGCAGGTCCCGCGCGTTGCGACCCCCTTCCGCGCTGTGCTACGGTCGAAGGGCTGAGAGGGAAGGGCGTTTGTCCATGAAGTCACCCAACCGGACCCACGAGCTCTCGCCCGAGGAGCAGGTTGTTTACCGGTCGCTCGACCCCGAGCGTATGCCGGAACACATTGCCATCATCATGGACGGAAACGGTCGCTGGGCCGGCCGTCGTAGTTTGAAGCGCTTCCTCGGTCACCAGCAGGGCGCCGAATCCGTGCAGTACGTCGTCGAGACGTCCTCCCGCATCGGCCTGCCGTGGCTCACGCTGTACGCCTTCTCGCTCGAGAACAATCTGAAGCGGCCGAAGACGGAAGTGAACTTCCTGATGCGCCTCTTGCGCTCTTACCTCATCAACAACGTGCAGCGCATGAATGACAACAACGTGCGCATCTCCTACATCGGGCGCACGCACGAGCTGCCAGCCGAGGTGCAGGAGCAGATGCAACGGGCTGCCGAGGCCACCGCTCGCAACACGGGCACTGTGCTCACGCTGGCACTGAATTACGGCGCGCGTTCGGAGATCATCGATGCCTTCGCGTCACTCGCGCGCGAGCGTGCCGCGGACGGCCGCAGTGCGGACGCGATCACCGAAGACGATCTGCACCGCCACCTCTACACGGCGCACATGCCTGATCCGGATCTCGTGGTCCGCACCTCGGGCGAGATGCGCATCTCGAACTTTCTGCTGTGGCAGATCGCCTATTCCGAGATCTTCGTCACCGATCGCTTCTGGCCCGACTTCCGTGGCCTGCATCTGCTCGAAGCCATCGCGGAATACCAGCGGCGCGAGCGCCGCTACGGCGGGCTGAAGGATCGGTCGCCCTCGGACGAAGAGCTGCCTGAGCCCTCAGGCGTGCTCGTCCCCCGCTAGCTTCTCAACATCTCTCAACGACGGCTCGAGCCCCCCAGCAGCGTGCCCAGGGCGCCGCGAATCAGGTCCCGGCCCACCTGCGAGCCGATCGCTCGTGCTGCGCTGTTCACCATGGCCTGCGCGGGCGACATCCGTCGCGTGTTGCTCGAGAACAGCGCTCCCATGGCCTCGGTCAGCAGACCGCCAGCGGCCGCGCCGATGCCCGCGCCGGCCGGTGCGCTCTGCTGTTGCACCGTAGCCTGCGCCTGCTGGTTGACCTGGTCCCGCTGCTGCATCTGCACGGGCGTCGGTGTCTGCTGCGCCTTGCCGCTCAACCGTTCGTAGGCTGACTCGCGGTCGACCGTCTTCTCGTAGACGCCCGCCACCGGCGAGTTGGCGATCAAGGCGTGCCGCTGCTCCGGTGTGATCGGACCGATCTGACTTGACGGCGGGGTCACCATCGCGCGCTCGACGATGCCGGGCGTGCCGCGCTCGTCGAGGAAGGACACCAGCGCTTCACCCACACCGAGCTGCGTGATCGCGCTCGCTGTGTCGAGCTTCGGATTCGGGCGAAACGTATCCGCCGCCGCCTTCACCGCTTTCTGATCGTTCGGCGTGAAGGCGCGCAGTGCATGTTGCACGCGATTGCCGAGCTGGCTGAGCACCACCTGCGAGATATCCGTCGGGTTCTGCGTGACGAAATACACGCCGACACCCTTGGACCGGATCAGCCGGATCACCTGCTCGATACGCGAGCCGAGTACGGGTGGTAGATCGTTGAACAGCAGGTGCGCCTCGTCGAAGAAGAAGACCAGCTTCGGCTTCTCCGGATCGCCCACCTCCGGCAGTTGCTCGAACAGCTCCGACAACAGCCACAGCAGGAAGGTGGCGTAGAGCTGTGGCGCCTGCATCAGCTTGTCCGCCGCCAGCAGGTTGATCACGCCGCGCCCATGCTCGTCCGTCTGCATCAGGTCGTCGATGTTCAGCGCCGGCTCGCCGAAGAATTTGTCACCGCCCTGCTGCTCGAGCCCGATCAGCCCACGCTGGATTGCGCCGATGCTCGCCGCGGAGATGTTGCCGTACTGCGTCTTGTACTGCGCGGCGTTGTCGCCCGCGTGCTGCAGCATGGCCCGCAGGTCCTTCAGGTCGAGCAGTAGCATGCCTTCGTCATCGGCAATCTTGAAGACCAGCGTCAGCACGCCGGCCTGCGTGTCGTTCAGGTTCAAGATGCGGCTCAGCAGCAGCGGCCCCATCTCGGAGACGGTCGCGCGCACCGGGTGGCCCTGCTCGCCGAAGATGTCCCACAGCGTGACGGGGCAGCCAGCAAACGCCGGCGCGGGCAGGCCCATCGCCTTCAGCCGCTCGTTGAGCTTCGGCGTGCCCGTGCCCGGCTGGCTGATGCCGGAGAGGTCGCCCTTCACGTCCGCCGCAAACACTGGCACACCCAGCCGGCTCAGCGCCTCTGCCATCACCTGCAGCGTCACCGTCTTGCCCGTGCCGGTTGCGCCGGCGACCAGGCCGTGCCGGTTCGTCAGCCCGGGCAGTAGCGCCAGGTCTTCGTTGGTGTCAATGGTGCGGGCAATCAGCATCGGTGCTGGCATCCAGCCTCTCCTACCGCCGCAGCGGGTTCTCCGAAAAGACGAAGGTACACCGAGCACGCCTCCTTCGCACCACGCGCGCGCCGGACTACCTTCCATGCCATCGACCGTCTAAGCTGAGGAAGCATGCAGGTGCGCGTTCTCTTCTTCGGCGTTCTCAAGGACCTTCTCGCCTCGGACGGTCAGTCGCTCACGCTGCCCGAGGGCGCGACCGTCCGCTCTCTGCTCGACCATCTGCGCACCCCAGACCCGGTGTGGTCTGCTTTGGCGGTGGCCGTGAACCAGGAATACGCCAACAGTGCGGTCGTGCTCCGGGATGGCGACGAAGTTGCGCTGCTACCGCCAGTCTCGGGCGGCCTCGATGCGGCAGGCTTTGCTGAGCCGCACATTGCGCTCACGCGCGAGCCGATCCGCCGCGACGAGTTGATCGCTGCACTCCAGCAGCCCGGCGATGGCGGCACTGTCGTCTTCGACGGCACCGTGCGCGACAACACGCGCGGACGGCGCACGCTCTTTCTCGATTACGAAGCCTACGAAGCCATGGCGCTCGACGGCATGCGCAAGCTCGCCAGCGAAGCACGCGAGCGTTACGCGATCGATCGCGTCGCCATCGTTCATCGTTTGGGGCGGATCGAGGTAAGGGAGAGCAGCGTGTTGATCGTCGTCACCTCCGCGCATCGTGCGGCCGCGTTCGACGCCTGCCGCTGGCTGATTGACACGCTCAAGCGCACGGTGCCGGTGTGGAAGAAGGAGCACTTCGCCGATGGCGCCGTGTGGACCGACGGCGAGCCCTTCCCGCCCGAGCTGACGCCCGACGCAGCACCGCAGCCGGAACCTGCCCCATGATGGGCAACGTCATCGGCCAGCTTCGCCGCGCCGAGCTGCTGCCACTCGTCGTCTCGCTCGCCTTATCGCTCGCCGGCGCTGCGCAGACGCAGCCGTCTTCCGATCCGCAGCCGGACAGCGTCCCCAACTTCCGCGTCAACGTTGGTCTCGTGCCGGTCTTCGTCAGCGTGACCGACAAGGCGGGCGCGCCCATTGGTGCGCTGAACCGCGATGACTTCACTCTGCTTGAGAACGGCAAGCCGCAGCGCATCGCCGTCTTCGAGCGCGACACCTCCGCGCCGCTCGCCATCGTGCTCTCAGTCGATATCAGCGGCAGCGTGTCGAAGGACTTCGCGCAGGAGCAGCAGGCCGCGCTCCACTTCACGCACGATGTGCTGCGCGCGCAGGACCGTGCGGACCTGCTCGCGTTTGCCGACAGCACGCGCGAAGTCACTGGATTCACGCGCGACGCAAAGCGTATCGCCGGCGGCCTCGGCTCGTTGCATCGCGGCCGCGGCGGCACTGCCTTCTACAGCAGCATCGTGCTCGCATCGCAGTTGCTGCGGCCTGAGCATGGGCGACGCGTGCTGGTCGTCGTCTCCGATGGCGGCAATACCGTGAACGGCTCCAGCTATCAGGACGCGCTCGATGAAGCCGTGCGCGACGAGGTGATGATCTACAGCATCATCGACGTGCCCGTCGCGGCGAGTGCCGGTCGCGATCTTGCCGGCGAGCACGCGATGATTACGCTCTCCGAACAGACCGGTGGGCGTGCCTACTACGCCGACCAGGGCTCGCTCGATCAGATCTTCCAGCGCATCGCCGACGATCTGCGCACGCAATACCTGCTCGGCTATTACCCGCAGCAGCGTCCGCCCGAGGCGGAGATCGCTGGTGGCACGAGGTTTCGCAGCATCACCGTGAAGCTGAGCGGGGCACAGGGTGAGACGCGCTACAGTGTGCGCAATCGTCCGGGCTACTACGCGAAAGACGCGGGACAATAGCCCTGTTGAAAGCCGTCCATTCGGCTCGGCTACAATCGCCGCATGCCGAATGAGAGCTCCGCCCGCCGCGGCCGCAAAGCGCCCCCGCCCGGCGACACTGGTCAGGAGACAGCGTACCTGCGCTTCCTGTCGGAGAAGCAGGTCCCGGTCACGGTGAAGCTGCGCGATGGTGAGAGCGTGTCCGGCTGGATCGAGTATTTCGACGACAGCATGATCCGCCTCACACGCGAGGGCCGGCCGAACCTCTTCATCTACAAGCAGCAGATTCGCACCATCAGCGAGCAGGGGCGCCGTCCGCGTCCGGATGCCCGTCCAGAAACCCGCAGCGACACCGCCCCCGAGCCCCGCCCGTGATCAGCCAGCTACCGGATTCCCTCAACCTCGGACTTGCTGTTCCCGCCGCTGCGATCGCCATCGAAGCCGGGCTGCTGGTCCACGACTACTACGAACGCGGTGTGCGCGCCGAGTACAAGGGCGACGTCGATCTCGTCACCGAGGCAGATCGCGCCAGCGAAGAGCTCATCGTCGCGAAGCTGCAGCACGCATTCCCCAACCACGGCATCTTCGGTGAAGAGGGAACGCGCTTCGGTCTCGAGGCCGAGTACCGCTGGTATGTGGACCCGCTCGATGGCACGACGAACTTCGCCCACGGCTTCCCATATTTCTGCATCTCGCTCGGCCTGGAGCACCGCCCCGCGGGCCTCGCCGCGGATCAGGATGGCGAGCTCATCGCCGGTGTCATCTATCATCCGGTGACCAACGAGCTGTTCGTGGCGGAGAAGGACAGCGGCGCGTACCTGAACGGCCGTCGCTTGCAGGTTTCGAAGACCGCACATCTGCAGGAGGCGCTGCTCGCGACCGGCTTTCCCAGTCACAAGCGTCACGAGAATCCAAACGTGCACTTTTATCAGCAGCTCACGCTACGCTCGCATGGTGTGCGCCGCGCCGGCGCTGCCGCGCTCGATCTGGCGTACACAGCGGCGGGCCGCTTCGACGCGTACTGGGAGTTCAACCTGAACCCCTGGGACACAGCGGCGGGCGTCCTGATGGTGCGCGAGGCAGGTGGAACGATGACCGGCTTCGAGGGCCACCCCTTCCGACTGGACAGCCGCGAAGTGCTCGCGACCAACGGGCTGCTCCTGCCCGAGGTGCAGCAGATCTTTTCCGACATGTTCGCCGGGCGAGATATCGAGCCCGTCCCTACGCCAGCCGAGTTCGCCGCTCGCCGCGCCAAGCACGACGCAAAGTAAGCACGGGGCACGCGCTAGCTCATTCGGAGCTCGATGCGGTATGGTCTTTTCGTCTTCGTGAAAGGCCTTACATGCGCACTCTGTCTGCCTCCGCCCTCGCTGCAGTTCTTGCATTCGCCTCGTTGCCCGCAGGTGCGGCTGATGCGCCGAAGCTCGTCGAAAACAATGGCCACCATGCCCTGATGGTCGACGGCGCGCCATTTTTCGTGCTCGGCGGGCAGATCAACAACTCGAGCTCGTGGCCGTCCACTCTGCCGGCAGTCTGGCCCACGCTCGAGGGTATGCATGCGAACACCATCGAGGCGCCTGTCTACTGGGAGCAGATGGAGCCGGTTCAGGGCAAGTTCGATTTCTCCACCGTTGATCTGCTCGTGAACGGCGCGCGCGAGCACAAGCTTCACCTCGACATCCTGTGGTTCGGCACTTGGAAGAACGGCGAGGATCATTACGTTCCCGAGTGGATCAAGACGAACCCGGAGAAGTATCCGCGCATGATCAACGAGCGCGGCGATCCGGTGCAGGTGCTCTCTGCCAACTCCGACACCAACCTCGAGGCCGACAAGGCTGCCTTCCGCGCACTGATGCACCACCTGCGCGAGATTGATGGTGAGCGGCACACGGTCATCTTGGTGCAGGTCGAGAACGAGTCGGGCGCAATCAATGCGGTGCGTGACTACTCACCCGCTGCGCAGAAGCAGTTCGATGGGCCGGTTCCCGCCGCGCTCGTCAAGGCACTCGGCAAACGGCCGGGCACGTGGCGCGACCTCTTCCACACCCAGGAGGGCGGCCCCGATGCGGATGAGGCGTTCCAGGCCTACTCGGTGGCGCACTATATCGACCAGGTGGCTGCGGCTGGCAGGCAGGAGTTCGATATCCCGCTTTATTGCAACGTGTGGATGCAGTACCCGCACGGCTACCACGTGCGCGGCTGGGATCATCCCGGGGACAGCTACCCGAGCGGCGGGCCGGCGCAGACCAACCTCCCCATCTGGAAGGCGACCGCAACCCACATCGACATGATCGGGCCGGATATCTACACCAGCGATACGGAGGCCTTCAACCTCATCCTGAACGCCTACCACCGTCCAGACAATGCAGTGTGGGTGCCGGAGACCGGTCTCGGGGACGACTTCGGCAAAGGCATCTTCTACGTCATGGGCCTGGGCGGCATCGGCTACTCGCCATTCGCCACGGACCAGACCGGCTGGACGCTCGCGCCGGGTGAACTGCCCAAGCGCCACACGGAAAACTACGGTCTGCTTGCGCCGATGGATCGCGATCTCGCGAAGTGGCTCTACGAAGGGAAGGTGCACACCGCGACCGAGGAGGTCGGGCGCGCTGATACTTCGCTCGAGCTGGGCCGCTGGCATGCGGAGATCGGCTTCGGCCATCCGCAGGAAGATGGCGCCCGTGCGCCTGGCACCACGGACCACATGGGCCGCGTGCTCATCGCGCAGACCGAGCCCGACACCTTCATCCTTGCCGGCTTCGATACGCGTGTGACGTTCCGGGTCGGCCCGGGCCAGAAGGGGTACGCGCAGATCGTTCGTGCCGAGGAAGGCCGCTACGAAAACGGAAGCTGGCACGCGCTGCGCATCCTGAACGGTGACCAGACGGATCGCGGCATCAATCTGCGGCACGACGATATGGTGGTGCGGGTGCAGATGGGCACTTACTAGGCAGCGGCCGAAAGGACCTCGCAACAGCGTCCCGGGCCGCGTAGCGGCGCGTTTCACCGCGTCCATCGGCCCTGTCGCGCCCTGCTACAATCGCAGAGAACCCACCGCACTGGAGATTTCGCTTCATGGCTTACGTCATCGCAGAACCCTGCATCGGTACCAAGGACAGCGCCTGCGTCGATGCCTGTCCCGTTGACTGCATTCATCCCAAGAAGGATGAGGGCGATTACGGCGCGGCCGACCAACTGTTCATCGATCCCGTCGAGTGCATCGACTGCGGTGCCTGCGTGCCGGTCTGCCCCGTCTCCGCAATCTTCGCCGGCGACGACCTGCCGGAGAAGTGGGCCAGCTACGCAGAGAAGAACTCCACGCACTTTGGCCGCTAGGCACTCCTTGTTTTGCATTGCCAACGCGCAGCCTTCGGGCTGCGCGTTGCTGCGTCTGGATCGACCTGCATGACCGCAGAAGCCATCGTCTTGCGCACCTGGCCCATCCACGAGGCCGACCAGATCGTGGCGCTGTTCACCCGCGAGTACGGCAAGCTGAAGGGTGTCGCTAAATCTGCAGCGAAGAGCCGCCGTCGCTTCGGCGGGGCGCTCGAGCCGATGACCCATGTGCGCGCCAGCTTCGTCGAGCGGCCACGCCAGGAACTGGTCCGGCTCGACTACTTCGAGATCGTGCAGTCACCGCTCTCATTGCAGATCGACTATCTGCGGCTCAGCGCGCTCGCCTTCTTTGCAGAGGTCACGGACGAGACGCAGCCCGACCACGACCCGAACGACGCCGTCTTCCGCCTGCTGCTCTCGGTACTCGACGTGGCGGCCAGCGGGAATGTGTGGATGCCGGTTACCTACTTCGCGCTCTGGATGCCACGCCTCATGGGCTGGCTGCCGGACCTGCGGCGCTGCATGCTTTGTGCGGAGCCGCTCGACGGAGCACCGGCCTATTTCCATGCGCTCTCAGATGGGCTGGTGTGCACACATCACCGGCGGCTCGCCTCCGGCACGCTGTCGAGCGATTCGCAGCGACTGGCTGCGCACATCCTGCACGCGCCCGCATCGGCACTTGCCGCGGAGCCTTGGCCCCGCGAGCGTGCTCGCGATCTGCGAAAGTTCTCCGTGCAGACGCTCGAGCGCCACCTTGAACGTCGCCTTACGAGTGCCGCTGCGCTGGTGAAGCAGGGCGGTTAGACCCCAGCCTCCTCGCGCTCGTTCGCCGGTTCACGGTACCGCGAGGACAGCAGGCGGAACACGCGCTCCCGGGCCTCCTCTCGTTCGACCGAACGTCGCCGCCCGAGCAGCAAATCTTCGAGCGAGACAAAGCCGATCCGCTGATGCGTCGTACGGTCGAGGACGGGCAGCCGAAGTTGGCCCGTCGTCGCCATCCGCTCCGCAGCGCTGCGGCAGGTGTCATCCCCATAGGCCCAGAGTGCAGGCGCCGGCATCACATCCACCGGCGCCGCGTACGCCGGAGGCTCCTTGTCGACTTCCTGCATCGCATCGCCAACGCTCACCATCTCGAGTGGATCGACTCCGTATTCGCGCGTCAGATGGTAGCCCCGACGTCCCAGCTTCTCGGTCAGGATCGAACGGCGCATGATGAGCGACGTGACGGTATAGGAAGCCACGCAGGCCGCGACCAGTGGCAGGAGTGCCGGCAGAGCCTGGGTGAGCTCGACCGAGAAGACAATCGCTGTCAGCGGAGCGCCCAGCGCACCGGACAGCATCGCGCCCATGCCGAGCAGAGCCAGCGTCCCCTCCGGCATGTGAAGCAGATGCGCGATCAGCGCGCCGATGGAGGCGCCAATCATCAGGATCGGGGCGAGCACGCCTCCGGATGTGCCTGAGCCGAGCGAGAAGGCCCACATCAGCGACTTGAAGACGATCACGCCGAAGATCAGCGCGAGTGTCGCCTTGCCCGCGAGCAGCGCGGCGATATTGTCATAGCCCACGCCGAGCCCGTGCGGGAAGAACAAGCCGCCTAATCCCACCCCGACCCCACCGATGGCTGGCCACCACATCCAGTGCACCGGCAGACGATGAAACAGGTCTTCGAAGCCATACATCATGCGGCTGATCGCGGCCGCAGCCAGCCCGATGACCATCCCGAGCAGCGCCGCGAAGAAAGCGAAGCCAATGCCCCCGGGCATGGCGAGGTCGTGAACAGGGAAGAGCGGTCCCGCGCCCAGCCACCACACCCGCAGGACAGCAGCGACCGTACTCGCAACTGCAACAGGTACGAGTGACCGGGGACGCCACTCGAACAGCAGCAGCTCCACCGCAAGCAGCACCGCGGCGAACGGGGCGGCAAACGTCGCAGACATGCCTGCAGCCGCGCCGGCCACCAGCAGCGTGGTTCGCTCAGCGTCCGTGAGCCTCACCCATTGCGCCAGCAGCGAGCCGAACGCGCCGCCCGTCATGATGATTGGGCCCTCTGCGCCGAACGGACCACCGGAACCGATCGCGATCGCTGCGGAAAGTGGTTTCAGCAGCGCGACCCGCGGTTCCACACGCGCGCCGCGCAACAGGATTGCCTCCATGGCCTCGGGAATGCCGTGCCCGCGAATCTTGTCGGAGCCGTAGCGCGCCATTGCGCCGACGATCAGGCCGCCGAGGATCGGCACCGCCACCATCCACGCGCCAAGCGGGCTGCCGGCAGGGCCCACCATCTCGAGGCTCCACCGGTGGTAGTAGAAGAGGTTGGTGGCGAGCGCGATCGCGCGCAGCAGCACCACGGCGAGCACCGCACCGCCTGCGCCGACGACCGCCGCGAGCGCGGAGATCAGCCAGACGCGGCGATCGAGCGTGAAGTCGCGGAGCGGAGACTCCGTGCGAACAGCCTTCATCGCGCGCTCCTCGTCCCCTCTGCCAGCGGAGGGTGGGCTGCGGGCGTCAGCAGGCCTGTAAGCGCCTCGATCAGCGCCGGTCCCATCGTCTCCAGTTCGTTGCGATGATGCCGTGCCAGCTTGTTCAACATGCGGCTACCGCGTACCGTCACGCGCAACAGCACGCGCCGTGCATCCGCTTCGTCGTTGGCCCGCTCCAGCAGCCCCTGCTCCTCAGAGCGGTTCGCCAGCTCGACCACGCTGTTGTGCCGCAGGCCCAGCCGCTCCGCCGCGTAGGCGATGGTCGGCACCGCGCCCGCCGGCGCACCGGCAATCTGCAGCAAAAGCTGATGCTGCTGCGGCTGCAGGCCCGCGCTGGTCGCAGCCTGCTCGCTGAACAGGAGGAAATGACGCAGACGGTAGCGGAACTCTGCCAGCTCTCCAATGAGGTTGTCGGCAGGTTCAGCCTCCGGGCGAGAGCGGGGCGGTCGTGCAGTCTCGATCACACTTATATCGTATCACGATATATTTGGTGAAGCAGTGAACCCCTCCTGCCCGGACCGCCCTCCGGCGTATACTTCAGGTATGTCGATCGTGCGCAACATAGCCGGCGTGGCGAAGGGAATGTCGATCACCTTTGGCGAGATGTTCAAGCCAACAGAGGTGGAGAATTACCCGGACGGCCCAGGGCCGAATCGCGGTGCGCACTTTCAGGATCGCTATCGCGGCGCTCACGTCCTGCAGCGCGACGAGAACGGCCTCGAGAAGTGCGTCGCGTGCTTCCTCTGCGCCGCAGCGTGCCCTTCGAACTGCATTCATATTGAGGCGGCAGAAAACACGGACGAGAAGCGCTTCTCGAGCGCCGAGCGCTATGCCAAGGTCTACAACATTGATTACAACCGCTGCATCTTCTGCGGCTACTGTGTCGAGGCTTGTCCCACGGACGCAATCACGCACGGCCACGGCTTTGAACTGGCCACACTGAACGCGACCAACCTGATCTATCGCAAGGAAGACATGCTGACCCCGGTCAGCACGCTCACCGGCGAGAACCAGGTGCAGACCGACGAGATCTACGCGGCGAATCCGCCGAGCGAAGCCGCCCGCTAGGTCGGCGTCTTCAGCAACAGGTAGCCACCGGCAAGCCCGAACAGCAGGTCCGGCGACCACGCTGCCAGAAATGCAGGCAGCATGTTCACATTGCCCATCGCCTGGAACAATCCTTCCACCATCCAGTAGGCGATCGCGACACCGATCGCTGCCGCCACACCGGTCAGTGAGCCGCGCCGGCCCATCGAGAGCGCGAACGGCACGGCAAGCACGGCCATGATCAGCGTGATCAGCGGATAGGCCAGCTTGTGATCCAGCTGCACGCGCAGCCGCATGGTGTCGAATCCGCTCTGCCGCAGGTCGTGGATATATCGCGAGAGCTCGAGGAAGCTCATCTCCGACGACTGGTGGTTTTCTTTCTTGAAGTATGCGGGCTGCTCCGGCAACGTACTGAACGTGCTGAGCGAGAAGCGCTCGTAGCTGCTCACCGCCTCGCCATCGAAATGGCGGTCCCAGCCGTCTTCAAACAGCCACTGGTGCAGGTGTGGATCCCAGTGCGCCGTCGTGGCGAAGATGCGCCGCGTCAGCGAGAAGTTCTCCGGATCGAACTCGAAGACCGACAGGTTCGCGAAGCGGTCGTGATCCGGATCGAAGAACTGGTAGTAGTAGATGCGCCCCGGCCGCGCGGGCTCCTGTTTGCCGAAGATCCACTGTTGATCGGGGCGAAGAAACGTCTGCGCCGGGCGCCCCTTGATGACGCTCAGCAGTGCCTCCTGGCGGCGATTCGCGCCGGGCAGATAGCTCTCGTCGAAGAGGAACAGCCCGAGCGCGAGCACGGCGGCGATCACCAGCACGGGCACGATCACGCGATAGAGGCTGATGCCGGTCGCCTTCATCGCCGTCAGCTCGCTCGACCGGTTGAGTACGCCAAACGTCACCAGTACAGCGACGAGTACGCCCAGCGGCATCAGCGTGTAGATCATGCTCGGAATCAGGTTGAATAGGTACTCGCCCACCGTGACCAGCGGTGTGCGGTTGCGAATGATGTCGCCCAGCCGCTCGAAGAACGTGAAGACGAGCATCAGCATTACGAACGTGACGAGCACCAGGCCGAACGTGGTGAGGAATTCGCGGAGCACGTACTCGTCGAGGATGATGGGAAAGCTGCGACGGCCGGAGCGCGCACGCGGCGTCTGCTCGGGGCGCGGCGCCCGCTGCCGCTGTTGCCGGCCACCGGCGCGTCCGCTGCCCAGGGTAAAGAGCAGCGGCACCACGCTGCCGCGGCTGAGCTGCTGGACCAGCAGAACTCCCAGTCCGCCGAACAACAGATTCGCCGCCCACACGCCGAGGAACGGATCGATTTTGTTCTGCCGGGCGAGCGCCACGCCCGTCGACGACAGGAAGTAGTAGAGAAACACCAGCGCGATCGTCAGCACAAAGCCGGCGCTTTTGCCGCCGCGCCGCGACGCCAGGCCGAGCGGCACGCCCACCAGCATCAGCACCAGGCACGACGTCGGGAACGCAAACCGTTTGTACAGCTCGATGCGATACCACTGCCCGCCCGGCGCATGCGAGCGCCGCCACAGCTCGCGGGCGGACATGGCCAGCACCGGCATGTCCGCATGGCCAATGTGCGTGGCATCCTGCTCAGTGATCTGCAGTGGCAGATCCGCCTCCGCGAAGGTGGAGACGGAGTATTGATTCGGATCGTTGGCGACGAACTCGTGCTGCGTGCCATTGCGCAGTCGCATCCGCAGCGAGCCATCGCCGCCGTTCACGACCGTCGCCTGCGCAGCGGTGATAATTCGTGGCGACCCCGGATGTGTCAGGTCGGCGAGGAAGACACGCCGCCACTGGGCTGCGCCCGCTGCAGCGCGCACATCCTGAATGTAAAGAACGTAGTTCTTGAAATCTTCGTAGAAGACGCGCGGCTGAATCTCGAACGAGGCCTGCGACGTCTTCAGGCCGTTCTCCAGCTCCAGCAACGCCTCCGCCGCTCGCGGGGCCAGGTACAGCGCATTCAGCAGCGAAAGGATCCACCCGAACACCGCGACGATCGACACGATGCCCACGAACCGCCACACGCCCATGCCGGCGGCACGCATTGCGGTGATCTCGCTGTCTGCGGCGAGCCGGCTCAAGCCAAGCAGCACGCCGACCAGCACCGCCATCGGGATCGTGACGGTGAAGGTGTTGGGCAGGGTGAGCAGGAAGATCTCAGCCATGCTGGCCAGCGACGCGCTCTCCCGCACCACCAGCTCCAGAATGTGGCCGAGGTCGCGCATGAACAGCACGAATGTGAACAGCGCTACGCCCAGCAGGGCATGCGAGGTCACTTCGCTCAGGATGTAACGGGTCAGGATGCGCACGAAGTCGGCCTTCGGGCTAGTGTACTGTGCTCGATTCGCTGCGCTACGCTGGAAGTGGCTGGCTACCGTGCGTGACGGTATACGAGGTCGAGCAGCTCGTCGTACATCGCGGTCGCGCTCTCCCCGCCCTTCTGGATCGCCTCCGTCGCGCAGTGCTCCAGGTGATTGCGCATCAGCAGCCGGCCCACGCCACGCAGCGCCTCCTGCACGGACGCGACCTGCACCAGAATGTCGGCGCAGTAGCGCTCGTCCTCGACCATCGCCTCGAGGCCACGCACCTGCCCTGCAATGCGTCGTAGCCGGCGAACCGCTGCCGTCTTCAACGCCGGGTCAACAGCCACCGCGTGCCTGCCGCTGCTTGCGCACGCAGCGTGCGATGCCGGCACAGCCGTCTTCTTCGTGGCGCTCATGCTGCCCTCCAGCGCCGCAGGCGCAGACTGTTCAGCAGCACACTCACCGAGCTCAGCGCCATGGCCGCGCCGGCCACCGCAGGCGAGAGCAGCAGCCCGAACCGCGCAAATGCTCCCGCAGCCAGCGGAATGGCGAGCACGTTGTAGATCGCGGCCCAGCCCAGGTTCTGCTGCATCACGCGCCGGGTGTGGCGCGCCAGTTCAATGGTCGCCGCCACGGCGCGCAGGTCGCCCCGCAGCAGCACCGCATCGCCCGCTTCGCGCGCCAGGTCGGTGCCGCTGCCCATCCCAAGGCCGGCATCTGCCTGCGCAATCGCAGCCGCATCGTTGATGCCATCACCCACCATCAGGACGCGCGACCCCGCCTGCTGCAGCGCCTGGATGCGCTGGAGCTTCTGCTCGGGTGAGAGCGCCGCCTCCACTTCATCGATGCCCAACTCCGCACGCACCGGCTCGGCGGCTGCGAGGCTGTCGCCGGTCAGCAGCACGGTGCGCAGCCCAAGCCGGCGCATCGACGCAAGCGCGGCACCCGCCTCAACGCGCACCGTGTCGCGGCACAGCAGCAAGCCGGCGTAAGTCTTGTCGGCTGCGATATAGAGAGTCGTCGCGCCCTGCTGGTCCGCGTCGGACGCAGAGTCCGAAACATCGACACCATGCTCGCGGAGCAGCTTCGCGTTGCCGGCCAGCACGCGCGTGTCGCCAACCGCCGCCTCAACCCCCATCCCGGGGCGCGCCTGGCTATCCTCAATTGGCTGGAGCGGCAGATGCTGCGACTCCGCCGCGCGCAGCACGGCCCGGGCCAAGGGATGTTCGGAACGCTGCTCGGCGGATGCAGCGAGCGCCAGCAGCCCCTCCTCAGTCCAGCCGGCGGCGGGCAGAATCGCGATCACACTCGGCGCACCCTCCGTCAGCGTGCCAGTCTTGTCGAAGAGCACTGTATCCACATGCGCCAGCCGTTCCAGCGCCTCGCCGCCCTTGAACAGCACGCCCAACTGGGCCCCGCGCCCCACCGCGATGGTGAGCGCCGCAGGCACAGCCAGCCCCATCGCGCAAGGGCAGGCGACCACCAGCACCGCGACGGCCGTCGCGAATCCGCGGCTCGGATCGATGAAGGACCATGCCAAAAACGTCACGGCCGCAAGTACAAGAACTACCGGCACAAAGATGCGGCTCACGCGATCGGCAAGCTGCTGCATGGGAGCACGCGAGGACTGCGCCTGCTCCACCAGACGCAGGATCTGCCCCAGCCGGCTCTCCGCCCCCACAGCCGTCGCTCGGTATTCGAGCGCGCCATCGTAGTTCAGCGATCCGCCAGTCAGCGCATCTCCGGTCGCCTTTGCCACGGGCCGTGCCTCCCCGGTCAGCAGCGATTCATCGACCTGCGTCGTGCCGCGCAAAACAATGCCATCGACCGGCACCCGCTCGCCCGGCCGCAGAACGACCGTGTCGTCCGGCAGCACAGTCGCAGTGGGCACGACGATCTCGCGCCCCTCGCGCAGAATGCGCGCCTCACCCGGCTCCAACTCCGCCAGCGTGCGCACGGCATCGAGCGCACGCTTCTTCGCCCGCGCCTCCATCCAGTTGCCCAGCAGCAGAAAGCCGAGGATGAACAGCACAGAGTCGTAATAGAGATCCGCGCGTAGGCGATGGCGCTCGAATATTCCAGGCCATAGCGTCGCGGATGCCGAGTACAAGAACGCAGCAGTGGTGCCTAGCGCGACCAGCGTGTGCATGTTCGTGGTGCGGTGGCGTGCCGCGCGCCACGCCCGCTGGTACACCGGCGCACCCGCGGTCATCATGCCCAGCAGCGTCACGGCTCCAAGCACGAGTGAGCGCGTCCGGCTCACCGGCTCCGTTGCCGCCATGCTGATCCACATCAGAATCGCGCCGGCCGTAATCGTGACGACAGCCATCCAGAGCAGTCGGCTCGCCGCGCGTGCGGCGCTCTTCTCGTCATCCTCAGTGCGTTTGGCAGAGCGGCCGACGTCGGGCAAGGTCGCCTGGTAGCCCGACTCGTCGACCACCTTCACCAGTGCGTCCGGCGACGACTGTCCCGGCGCGTAGATCACACGGGCCGAATGCGCCAGCAGGTTCACCGTCGCATCCATCACCCCAGGCGCAGCACGCAGCGAGCGTTCGACATGCGACTGGCACGCCGCGCAACTCATGCCCTCGATCGGCATCACGATCGTGCAGACCTCCGGCTCAGCCGGCGTCGCGGGCGTCTGCTCCGCGTGCCGCAAAGCCGTGTCAGCTGGTGACATGCGCTTCGAACCCCGCCTTGCGAATCGCTGCGACATACGGCTCTGGCGATGCGGACTCGCCGCGCAGTCGCGCGGCGCCCACCCGTACCTCGTCCACCTGCGTACCCGGAACCTGGTTGAGTGCGCGTGTCACCCGCTGCACGCATGCTCCGCAGTGCATGCCATCGATCTGAAAGGTTAGCTCAGCCATACCCCCACCCCCTATACAGGATAAGATGCGCGTCCCACGCCGAGGATGCAAACCGCAGCTACTCGGCGGCAGGGGAGGGCGAGGTGCCCTCCGGGTCGAAGCGATAGCCGACCCCTCGCACCGTGCGCAGGAACACCGGCGCAGCCGGGTCTTCTTCGAGGTACCGGCGCAGGCGCACGATGAAGTTATCGATAGCGCGTGTGTCCGTGTCCTCGCGCATCCGCCACACCTGCTCCAGCAGCTCTTTGCGCGGGATGCTCCGGGCCTGGTGGCGCACCAGGTAGCGCAGCAGGTCCGCTTCCATTACCGTCAGCCGCACGGTGCGCTCGCCGCCCGGCCGATCGATGCGCAGCTCCAGCGCGGCGAAGTCGATGGTCCGTCCCGCGAAACGGAACGGCGTCTCCTGCTCCGCCTGCGCTGCGCCCTCCGCGCGCCGCAGCCAGGACCAGCGCCGCAGTAAGCCGTGCAGTCGCGCCAGCAGAATCGACAAGTCGAAGGGCTTGGGCAGATAGTCGTCCGCGCCCGCTGCAAATCCACGCAGGATGTCCTCGGAGCGGCCGCGTGCAGTCAGCATCAGCACCGGGGTGCGATCGCCGCGCTCGCGTAATTGCTCGACCACCGCGAACCCATCGCAGCCGGGGAGCATCACGTCCAGCAGGATGACGTCATAACCGCCACGCTGATCGCTCGTCATTGCCAGCGCCGACTCGCCGTCGCGCGCGATCACGGCGCGATAGCCCTCCGCCTCGAGGTTGAACTTCAACCCCTGGGCGAGGTGCTCCTCGTCTTCGACGATGAGGACATACGCGCTCGCGCTCATACCGTTGCGCCGCCTTCCAGGCTCTTGCCAGGTGTAAGAATGCGCGGCAACTGCAGGTGGATGGTCGCACCGTGGCCCTCACCTGCGCTCTCTGCAAAGGCATCGCCCCCGTGCTGGCGTGCGATCGATCGCACCAGGAACAGACCGAGCCCTGTGCCCTTCACGCGCAGAATGCTGCGGTGTGGCACGCGATAGAAGCGGCGAAAGATGCGCTTGAGCTGTGTCTGCGGGATGCCCAGGCCCTGGTCGGCGACACTCACCATCACCCACGCATCGCTCTCCACTGACAGCACTACGGTCAGCTGCGCGCCTTCCGGCGAGTACTTCACCGCATTGTCCAGGATGTTCATCACCGCCGTGCGCAGCTCGTCGGCGTTGCCGGCCACATCGAAGCTCGAGCCGCCGGGTGCGCCTTCGAGCGCCCGCCGCTCTACTTCAATCGCACCGGGTGGCAGGTGATAGCGCAATCGCGCCGTGACCGCCGCCTGCTCCACCAACTGATCCATCGGCACGCGTTCCCGCACCTGGCTCTTCGAGCGCTGACCCAGCTCACCGGCCTTCAGCACCTGTTCCACGGTCGCCATCAGCCGGTCGGTATCGTCCGCCATGATGGTGAAGAACTCCAGTTGCTGCTCGCGCGTTACCTCGCGCCGACGCATGGTGTCCAGGTAGAGGCGGATCGAGGTAATGGGCGTCTTCAACTCATGTGTCACGGCATTCAGGAAGCTGTCCTGCTGCTCGCTGCGACGCACTTCGCGCACCAGGAAGACCGTATTCACAATCAGCCCGGCGATCAGCAGGCCGAAGAAGGGAATGCCGATCACCAGCGGCATCAGGCGACGCCAGTTCAGGATGATCCAGCCGACATTCAAAGTGAGCGCGACGCCGACCAGGCAAACACCCAGCGCGATGAAAAAGAACATCGCCCGGCCCCGCCGTGTGATCCGCATCGTGCCCCAAAGTATAGCGGCGCCGGCAGAGTTGTCTGCCGGCGCCGTGGAATGCTGCTTGGTTCGTGTGTTCTCTCGGCGTGCGATTAGGCTGCGCCCGCGGGACGCGGATTTGCCGGATCGTACGAAGCGATCTTGATCTGCGTCGCGAGCCCGAGCTTGCTCAGCAGCCAGATGCCCCAGTAGTTCGGATCCAGTTCGTACCAGGCCAGTCCGTGGCGTGCAGAAACGGGGTGCGCGTGATGGTTGTTGTGCCAGCCTTCGCCGCCGGTCAGCATCGCTACCCACCACAGGTTGCGCGACTCGTCCTTCGTGGCAAAGCGGCGCGAGCCCCACATGTGCGTCGCCGAGTTCACCAGCCACGTGGCATGCAGCCCCAGGGTGACGCGCAGGAAGATGCCCCACAGAACTGCAGGCCAGCCACCGATGGCAAGCAGCCCCAGGCCGACCACGACCAGCGGCACCCAGTGGTAGCGGCTCAGCATGCGATGCACCGGGTCTTTCGCCAGGTCCGGAGCATAGCGCGACAGCAGGGCTGTCTCATGGTGCAGCGCGTCGCCCTTCAGGATCCAGTCGACGTGTGCCCACCAGCCACCATCGTGCGGGGTGTGCGGATCGCCTTCATGATCGCTGAGCTGGTGATGCACGCGGTGTGTCGCGACCCAGAAGATCGGCCCACCCTCGAGCGAGAGCGTGGCGCAGATCGTCATCGCGTACTCCACCCATTTCGGCACCTTGTAGCCTCGGTGCGTCAGCAGCCGGTGATAGCACATCCCGATCCCGACGTTGATCGCGAGCACGTAGAGAACGACGGCGGCGATGAAACCCGTCCACGTGAAGAAGAACAGCGCCGCGACAGCGCCGACATGGAACGCGAGCATGAAGACTGTGGTGATCCAGTTGCGGCGGCTGCCCTGCGTGGCCTTGCCGAGCACTGGCACATCGACCTTGCCGCGCTTCGACCGCTCGGCGGCAATCTTCGCTGCCGGATAGGAAGCGGGGGAGGGGGAGGGAGCTTCGAGGATGTCAGGCATTTCAACGGGCATGCGCGAGGAGACCTTGTTTGGAATAGCTTCAACTTCGACCCTACCAGCAGCCTCCGGACCCCCTCCGTAACAGTTTTGTAATCGCGGTACGCAGGGGTGCATGAGACAAAAGTTCATGCGGATTTTCTTCACGAAACGGGTGTTCTCGAGTGGTCTATTGCTGGCTGCCACAACAGTTGTAGGTCTGGCCCAGGGTCCAACGCCCCTCCCAACCAGCAAAGAACTCAGTCCGGTGCCGGGCTCGCCGCAAGGAACGAACAACCTGCCGATGACGGTCGCGGTCTCTCCGGACGGTCGCCACCTCGCGCTGCTGAACGCGGGCTACGGCTCGGCAGACTCGCAGTACCTCCAATCGATCGCCCTGGTCGACACCGCCACGGGCAAGGTGATCGACGTTCCGGACGCGCGCACGGACCGCCACATGCCCCAGATGCTCTATCAGGGGCTCGCCTTCAGCTCCGATGGCACGCGCCTCTTCGCCTCTTTCGATTCGCTCACCGCGCCCGAGGGCGGCAAAACCTGGCAGACCGGCAATGCCATCGCGGTCTACCGCATTGATGCCGACAAGCTCACGCCGGAGCGGCTGATCCCCATTCCTCTCCAGACGCTCGCGCCTGGCCGCGCACAGAACAGGCTCGCCGCCGCTCTGCCGCCAGGCAAGGCCATTCCGTCTCCGGCTGGCCTCGCCGTCGTGAAGAGCGCAAAGGACGATCAGCTTCTCGTGGCCGACGACCTCTCCGACGACGTCCTGCTGATCGATGCAGCGAGCGGCACCATCCGCCAGCGTTTCGATCTCTCGACTGGCCCCGTAGTGCCCTCCGCCTATCCCTTCGTCGTCACGGCAACTCGCGACGGCAGCCGGGGCTTCGTCGCACTATGGAACGCCTCCGCAGTCGCCGAGCTCGACCTGCGCAGCGGCAAGGTACTGGGCACTGTATCGCTGCTGCCGCCCAAGGACGCGACCTCACCCGGATCACACCCGGCCGCGCTCGCCCTCTCCCCCGATGAGAAGACGCTCTACGTCGCGCTCGCCAATCGCGATGCCGCCGCGGCAATCTCAGTCGCTGGTTCCGCGATGAAACTCACCGGCCTCTACGACACGCGCCTGCCCGGCCAGACACTCTTTGGTGCGGAGCCGGATGCATTGGCGCTCTCCGCGGATGGCACTTCGCTGTATGTAGCCAACGCAGGCACAGATTCCGTCGCCGTCTTCAAGACGCGTCGCTCGCACGCCGGCACCCCTCAACAGGCAGAAGGCTTCGTGCCCACGGAGTGGCTCCCCACCGGGCTCGCCCTCGTCAACCAGCACCTCTTCATCGCCACCGGCAAGGGCAAGGGCACCGGCCCCAACAACCATCCGCAGCCTGGCGCCCCGCAGCGCTCCTCCACTTACATCGCCACGCTCCTGCGCGGCTCGCTCGCCTCCATCGATCTCACCCAGGCACGCGCGCAGCTCGCATCGCTCACGCGCCAGTCGGTCGAGAGCAACATGCAGAACGCCGCCGCGGTCCACATCCGCTTCCATGGCGGCGCAAACCCCATCCGCCACGTGATCTACATCATCAAAGAAAACCGCACCTACGATCAGGTCTTCGGCGATCTGAAGTCAGGCGATGGCGACCCCAGCCTCACCATGTACGGTCGCGACATCACGCCCAACCAGCACAAGCTCGCGGAGCAGTTCGGCATCCTCGACAACTTTTACGACTCGGGTGAGGTCTCGGGCGACGGCCACGTCTGGTCGACCGCCGCCATCACCAGCGACTACACCGAGCGCACGTGGCAGCAGTCCTATCGCGGCAAGGAGCGGATCTACGACTACGAAGGCGTGGTCGAGAACGGCTTCCCGCTCGCCGAGAAGATTCCCGACGTGAACGAACCCGCGAGCAGCTATCTCTGGACGAACCTCGCGCGCCACGGCAAGAGCTACTACCACTTCGGCGAGTTCGTCGCGACGCACTTCTGCGGTTCGGACGAGCCCGCGCCACGCAAGAGCCCGACCGAGGGCACACCCGAACCCGAGCCGGAGCATTGCACTGAGCCTGCAATCGCGCCCGGCAGTGAGGTCCCCGCCATGTATGGCGGCGGCAAGAGCCCGTACCCGTGGGCCATTCCTCGCATCGCGGAGAACGTCGCAACCAAGCCCGAGCTGGTGGGGCACTTCGATCCCAACTATCCCGACTTCGAACTCGATTTCCCGGATCAGTTACGGTTTGAAGAGTTCGATCAACAGTTCAAACAGTGGGTAGCAAAGCGAAACAGCGGCAGAGACGAAATGCCGGCGTTCGTCATGCTGCGCTTTCCCAACGACCACACGGGCGGCACCCGCCCGGGCAAGCCAACTCCCAGCGCATCGGTGGCTGACAACGACCTCGCCGTCGGCCGCGCCGTTGAGGCCGTCTCGCACAGCCCGTACTGGAACGACACCGCCTTCTTCATCCTCGAAGACGACGCACAGGCCGGCGCCGATCACGTCGATGCGCACCGCAGCACCGCGCTCGTCGTCAGCAAGTACGCGCCGCGGCAGGCGACGCCCTTCGTCGAGCACAGCTTCTACACCACGGTGAGCATGGTCCGCACCATGGAGGACCTGCTCGGCGTACCGCCGATGAACAACAACGACGCCTTCGCGCCGCCCATCGCCGCGCTCTTCGGCGGTGCAGGGGATCAGCCCGCCTTCGACGCGGACGTCAGCAACCGAGACAACGGCCTGATCTATACCGCGAACAAGCCAAGCGCGCCGGGTGCAAAGCAATCCAGCCGCATGGACTTCCGCCACGAAGACCATGTCGATCCGCAGAAGCTCAACGTGATCCTGTGGCGCGATGCGAAGGGAAACACACCGCTCCCGGCAGCGTTGCGCATTCCGGCAGGGAAGCGCCGCGACGACGACTAGCCGCATGCGACTGCGCAAATGCAGAGAGGCGGCCATCGTGGCCGCCTCTCTTAGCTTCTGGTCAGACTTGGTTCGAGTCCGTCAGCCGACGAAGTCGACGTTCACTGGGTGCGGGATGATGCCGCGCTCATGGCCCAGGGCCAGCAGGCGGCGAATCGCTTCCTTGCCGTCCTCGCCGTAGTTCAGCGTGCGCTCGTTCACGTACATGCTGACGAAGCGATTCGCGAGCTGCGTGTCGAGATCGCGCGCAAATTGCATCGCGTAGGCCAGCGCCTCTTCGCGGTGGTCGAGCGCATGCTGGATGCTCTCCCGCAGCGCGCGCGTCACAACGCGCATCGTCTCGTCACCCAGGCTGCGACGAATCGCATTGCCGCCCAGCGGAAGCGGCAGTCCGGTCTGTTCGCGCCACCACTGGCCCAGGTCGAGCACCTTGAACAGCCCGCTCGCCGCGTACGTGAGCTGCCCCTCGTGAATGATCAGCCCTGCCTCATGCTTGCCGGCCAGTACCTCGGGGATGATCTGATCGAACGGCACTAGCGTCGTCTCGATCTCCGGTGCGAACAGCTTCAACGACAGCGCCGCCGTGGTCAGCTCACCGGGAATCGCGATGCGCACTTTCTTGATCTCGTCCAGCGAGAAGCGCCGCGAGGACACGATCATCGGGCCATAGCCTTCGCCCACGCTGCCGCCGCACGCCATCAGCGTGTAGCGGTCCTGCATGTACGGGTACGCGTGGAACGAGATCGCGGTCACGTCGTAGAACGCTTCCTTGATCGCTCTCTGGTTCAGCGTCTCGATATCGGTCAGCGTGTGGGTGAACTTCAGTCCGGGCACGCGCACCTTGTTGGTCGCCAGCCCGTAGAACATGAAAGCGTCATCGGAGTCGGGCGAGTGCGCGATGGTGATCTCGCGCACGCCTGTGGTGGTCTGTTCCATCTGCGGGATGGTGCTCACGCGATTGTGTTCCTTTCCGCAACCAGCCGGCGGCTGGCGATCGAGGCGCTGCTTTAGGAACGGACTGACGGGTCCGTTGGCTGCGCGCGCTGGGTGAATGAGAGGAAGATCTGGGCGCAGGCAGCGGCTGCCAGCACCTTGGCCGCGTCGCTTACCAGGAACGGCGCAATCGAAACGCGGAGCAGGGTCGCAACGCCGGTGTGCGTCAGCACGCCGAACCACGCAGCGCCACCCGAGAGCAGCAGCAGATCGCCCACCGCCGCGCCCGCAAGTGCGCCGGCCCAGTTGCGCTTGGCCCAGCGGTAGAGCAGACCGGCAGCGGCAGCAGCGAACGGCTCGGCCATCAGGTAACCGCCACTGTAGCCGAAGAGCTGGAACAGGCCGCCCGGACCATGTGGGCTAAACACCGGCAGACCGGCCGCGCCTTCGAGCAGATAAAGCGTCAGCGCCGCGAAGCTCAGCGCGGGCGAGAGCAGCAGCCCCAGCAGCAGCACCGCGAAAGGCTGCAGCGTGATCGGCACCGGCGTAAAGCCGAGCGGCACCGAGATATGCGCGCAGAGCGCGACCAGCGCCGTCGCGGCGATCGCAATGCCGGCTTGCCCGGCAAGGTGGCGAACGTTGTCACTTGCGTGTGTGGCCAGCGGTGCTTCGACTGCGGACTGCTGCATGCTTTCAGGCGTCGTGTCGTGCATCATCCTGCTCTCCCTCAGTCTTCCGGCACGTCCGTGCTCGCGATCGCTTCGCGGGCCGGCTCGCTTTCCTTGAGGACCCCACCGCTCGTCCGCTCGCGGGCGTCGCGGCGAATGTGCCGGGCCACCGCGATCGCTGCCCAGAGCAGCGCAATCAGGCTCGCGATGAAGACGGCAAACAGCCAGCGCATGCGTCGGGGAGGCGGTCCTTCCAGAAAAGTCAGGATAACAAAGTCAGGCGTCACCCCGGGCATGTCGCTCGTGGCCGTTTCCAGCCGCTGGCATCAGCGCACGTTCGCGAGCACCCACTGCAGGTAGGCTTCGCTGCCGCCCTCGATGTCGAGCACCAGGAACTCCGGCACGTCGTAGCTATGCAGTTCGTGGACCCGCTGGCGCAGCCCTTCCACAGCGGATTGCCGAGTTTTGATCAACAGCAGCGCCTCCTCCGCTGACTCGATCGCGTCCTGCCAGCGGTAGATCGAACGCACGCCGCCCAGCACATTCACGCACGCGGCCAGCCGCTCCTCGACCAGCGCGTGCGCGATGCGCTCACCCTCTCCGCGACTGCCCGCTGTTACCAGCACCAGGCGTGCTTCGCTCATCGCTCAACCTCGCCGAACCGAACGGCCACGCACAGCTCCGGTGCGCTCACCACGCGCTCTGCCATACAATCCTCCGCGAACCGCATCCGACGGCACAGCAACCTTCGATGTGCCCGGCGCGCGATCCCAACAGGAGAAAGACAGCAAAGCCATGGCGACAGAGATCAAGTTCGGCACCTCGGGCTGGCGGGCCATCGTTGCGGAGGAGTTTACCCTCGCAAACATTCGACGCGCCGTCACCGGCATCGCCACACATGTCGCCAGCCAGCCGGGCAGCCATCGCGTGCTGGTCGGCCGCGATCCGCGCTTCATGGGCGAGATGTACGTCGACGAGGCCGCACGTCTGCTGGCCCAGCATGGCGTCACGCCGGTGGTCATCCCGGAGGCCGCGCCCACGCCGGCCATTGCCTACGCCATCCGCCGGACCAAGAGCAGTGGCAGCATCAACTTCACTGCCTCGCACAATCCGCCTGAGTACAACGGCATCAAGTTTTCGACCGCAGACGGCGCACCCGCGCTGCCGGACGTCACGAAACAGATCGAGGCCGCCATTCGCGACCTGGGTGATGCGCCAGTCGCGCCGGGCAAGCCCCTCACCAAGACCGAAACGCTCGATGTGAAGCCCGACTACCTGAAGCGACTCGCGGAACTCGTCAACTTCGAAGCCATTGAAGCCGCCAAGCTGAAGATCGTCTTCGATCCTTTCTGGGGCGCCGCGCGCGGCTACACATCCGACCTGCTGCGCGAGCACGGCATCAACGTCCACACCGTGCACGACTACCGCGACGTGCTCTTCGGCGGCCATGCACCGGAGCCGGACGATCACCTGCTCGGCGACGCGAAGGCAAAGATGCGCGAGGTCGGCGCGCAGCTCGTCATCGCCACCGATGGCGACGCCGATCGCTTCGGCATCGTCGATGCGGATGGCACGTTCATCCAGCCCAACTACATCATCGCGCTCCTGTTCGACTACCTGATCGAAACGCGCGGCTGGAAGAACGGCGTCGCCAAGTCGGTCGCGACCACGAACCTCATCAATGCCATCGCCGAGAAGAACAGCGTCCCGCTGCACGAGACGCCGGTTGGCTTCAAGTACATCGGCGAGCTCATCCTCAAAGATGCGATCGCTATCGGCGGCGAGGAGAGCGCCGGTCTCACCATCCGCGGCCATGTGCCGGAGAAGGATGGCGTCATCGCTGGCCTCCTGGTCGCCGAGATGGTGGCGCGTCGCGGCCGCAGCCTCGGGGAGCAACTCAGGACGCTCTTTGCCAAGTATGGTTCCTTCTACCCCGTGCGGGAGAACTTCCACTTGACCGATGAGAGCAAGGAGAAGTTCACTGAAAAGGTGAAGCAGGACCCGACGGAGCTGGCCGGCAAGCGCGTGTCGCAGGTGGTGCGCACCGACGGGCTGAAGCTCATCTTCGAGGATGGCTCCTGGGTCTGCTATCGCCTCTCCGGCACCGAACCGGTGGTGCGCGCCTACACCGAGGCGCGCAACCAAGAGGAGAGCGAAACACTCACGCAGGCCGCTAAAGACTGGGTCCTGCAGTAACGCAGAAGGGGAGCAGGCGTGCAGCAGTCAGCATCAGGATCGGGCCAGCCGGCCGCATCACCGCGCGGGCGGCTGGCCCAGCGCTTCACCCTGGCCACGGCTGCGCATACGCAGCGCCGTCGTGTTGCCACCGTATGCGCGGTCGTGATTGCGGCCCTGGTCGGCTACCACGCATTATTTGGCGCCAACGGCCTGCTCGCTTATCAGGCCAAGCGGCAGGAAGACCAGGTGCTGCAACGTCAGCTCGAGCAGATCAGGCTCGAGAACACCCGGCTCAAGGCCCACGTCGATCACCTCAAAAACGATCCCGATGCTATCGAGTACGAGGCCCACACGCGCCTGCGCTACACCCGGCCGGACCAGGTGATCGTGCTGAACAATGAGCCCGAGGGCAGAGGCTCCGCACCCATGCAGCCTGTCGTGCCGCGACGCACCGCACCGGCTGCTCACAGCCCGCAAGCACGCTAGTCGTTCTGCCGCAACCCGTTCTGCCACGTATGGTTTACCGCAAGCGCCGGCATCTGGTGCGGCCTCTCTGCGCGTCTATACTGAGGGTATGAGTACAGCGGAACCGCGGGATCGTTATCTGTTCGGCTCGCTCGAGAGCAGCGCGCGCAATCAGGTCAAAGTGCAGGAAGCCAACTTCGGCGAGGAGCAGCCGGAGGGCGTCATCCTCACGTCGCTCGACTTCGCCGTGAACTGGATCCGCAAGAGCTCGGTCTGGCCGATGACCTTCGGCCTCGCCTGCTGCGCGATCGAAATGATGTCCATGGGCGCCTCGCGCTATGACATTGCGCGCTTTGGCGCAGAGGTCTTCCGCCCCTCCCCGCGCCAGTCGGACCTGATGGTGATCGCCGGCCGCGTCTCGCAGAAGATGGCTCCGGTCATCCGTCGGCTCTGGGAACAGATGCCCGAGCCGAAGTGGGTCATCTCCATGGGCGCCTGTGCGACCTCGGGCGGCGTATTTAACAACTACGCACTGGTCCAGGGCGTGAACCAGATCGTGCCCGTCGATGTTTACGTTCCCGGCTGTCCGCCGCGTCCGGAGCAGCTGATCTACGCCATCACCCTGCTGCAGGAAAAGATCATGCGGGAGCGCGGCACACTGAAGCGGGCGTTGAACCTAGAGTAAATTCTCGGTTGCATCCAAGCTAACAAACGTTAGGATGGTCCGGTCTGGGCCCATGCCGAAACGGAACTGATGTGCTGTGTCAAAGAGTAAGCATCAATTTGTAACGGGCCCCGGCATTGATTACTCTGGTGATGCTGGCTTTAACTCATTGTAAAGATTAGGCAACTAGGCTTATACAATGTGCTCTAACCTAGTCAACGCGTAGCAGCTCTGCTTCAGCTGCCGGCTCGTTGCATTGCGGATGGTGCGAGTGGCTTGCAGTATGATGGGGCGCTCGAGTGCCATTCGTAACAGATTTTGTATGACTTTCAGTACGGTTTTGGAGGATAACGCATGCATTTACGTCCGTTGCATTCTCTGAGCCGGATTCTGCTCATCACCTGTGCGGTTGGCCTGGGAACAACGGCTCTCTTTGCGCAGGACCAGACTCCGCCTCAGTCCACCCCGGGTCAGTCGTCGAGCGGTGTCTCGGCGAATGCTCCTGCCAGCCCAGCCGCGGCGGCCACCAAGGCTCCTGAGGCTCAGTATGCCTCACGCGTGGACATCTTTGCCGGGTATTCGTACCTGGCGCCGCATGGCTCGCTTGTCATCCCCGGGGGGGCGGCGGTCGGCCTCACCGGTCCGGTCACCTACTCCTCGATCGACCTCGGCGCGATCGGGAGCGGCACCTACTTCTTCAATCGCTACGTCGGCGCGCAGGTCGAATACAGCAACCACCCCGACGGCAAGAATGACGGCGCGTCCGTCGCCTCGGGCGGTATCGTATTCCGCTATCCCGCCGAAGAGATCACGCCCTTCGTTCACTTCGAAGCAGGCGGCGTTCGGCTGGGCGGCCCTTACAAGCAGCCCTACACCTGGGGTCCGGCACTCACTGCGGGCGGCGGTCTTGACTACGCCCTCGGCCACCACTTCGGCATCCGGGTCTTCCAGGCGGATTATCAGTACTACCACGTGAATTTCGGCCCGCAGTTCCCGTACCCCACGGGCGGTCGTGCCAACCTGAACGCGGTTCGCCTCAGCACCGGTCTGCTCTATCACCTCGGCAGCATCACGCCGCCGCCGCCGGTTACCTATCAGTGCGCCGCCAGCCCCGCCTCGGTCTACCCGGGCGATCCGGTCACCATCACTGGAACCACCACCAACCTGAACCCGAAGAAGACGCCGACCTATAGCTGGACCGGCGCCAACGGCGTGAAGGTTACGGGTGACTCAAACACGGGCGCCGTCGATACCAACGGTCTGAACCCCGGCAACTACTCGGTCACAGGTCACGTCTCGCAGGGCCAGAAGGCCGGTCAGTTCGCTGATTGCACCTCGAACTTCGAGGTCAAGCAGTTCGAGCCGCCGACACTCAGCTGCTCGGCGAATCCGACCACCGTCAAGCCGGGCGACAGCTCGACGATCACTGCCCAGGGTGTGAGCCCGCAGAACCGTCCGCTGACCTACACCTACACCACCTCGGCTGGCCAGATCAACGGCAGCAACAACACTGCCACCCTGACCACCTCCGGCGCACCGGCGGGCACGATCACCGTGACCTGCAACGTCGCCGACGACAAGGGACAGACGGCTTCGAGCACGACCACGGTAAACGTGGAAGCGCCGCCGCCGCCGCCGCAGCCCAAGACGCAGACGCTCTGCTCGATCAACTTCGATCGTGACAAGCGCCGTCCGGCTCGCGTCGACAACGAAGCCAAGGCCTGCCTGGATGATGTGGCACTGAACCTCCAGCGCTCCTCGGATGCGACGGCAATCGTGGTTGGTGATGCCGCCTCGGACGAGAAGGGTGGAGCAAAGGTCGCAGCACAGCGCGCCGTCAACACGAAGGACTACCTGGTCAAGGAAAAGGGCATCGATGCCTCCCGCGTCCAGGTCCGCACAGGCAGTGAAGCAGGGAAGCAGGCGCAGAACTACCTGGTCCCGGCTGGTGCGAACTTCGAGAACGACGTCCAGGGCACGACCCAGGTGAACGAGGACAGCGTCCGGCCACAGACCCGCGCTGCCCACGCCGCCGCCCGTCACCACCACCGCAAGAAGGCTGCCAAGTAAAGCCTTCTTCGTCACGAACAACGGGGCTGACCGGATCACCGGTCAGCCCCGTTCTCTTTCTCAGCCGTCCTCCCCACCCCAGGTACCGCCCCCCGATGCATACCTGGATACGGGCCCCTTCGTGGCATTGCCCTTCGCTCCTGCCACTCGTTACTCTTGAACTAATATCCCCACGTTCCAAGGAAGTGCCTGTAGATGACCCCTCGCCGACTCGCGTGCCTGCTGCTTCTCTCCGCCTCCTCTCTGCCTGTGCTGGCAGCGCCGCCCCAGGCGGCCACCAACGCGAATCCCGTCTCGACCGCCTGGGTTCCCGTCGGTCCGGATGGAGGGGACGCGCGCAGCTTCGCCGCCGACCCCAGCGACAGCCGCCACCTGTTTCTCGGCACCACCAACAGCTGGCTCTATGAGAGCCGCGATGCCGGCGCCTCCTGGAATCGCCTGACCAAGCTTTCGCCGAAGGACGACCTGATCCTCGACAATATCGTGGTCGACCAGGGCGACCCCAAGACGATCTATGTTGCTGCGTGGGTGGTCGATCACCCGGACGGCGGCCTGTTCATCAGCCACGACGCCGGCCGCACCTGGATCAAGGTTCCGGCCATGGATGGCCAGTCGATCCGCGCGCTCTCACAGGCGCAGAGCAATCCAAAGATGCTCGTTGTCGGCACGCTCAAGGGCGTCTACCGCAGCGAAGACGGCGGCATGCACTGGGACCTGATCAGCCCGGCCGCAAGCAACGAGTTGCACGAGGTCGAGTCGATCGCCATCGACCCCAAGGACCCGAAGACCATCTACGCCGGCACCTGGCACCTGCCGTGGAAAACCACCGATGGCGGCGCGAACTGGCACAACATCAAGCAGGGCCTGATCGACGACTCTGACGTCTTCTCCATCATCATCGATCCCACCGCGCCGCAGACCGTCTACACCAGCGCCTGCTCCGGTATCTATAAGAGCGACAACGGTGGCGAGCTTTACCACAAGATCCAGGGCATCCCCTCGACCGCGCGCCGCACCCGCGTCCTCATGCAGGACCCGATGACCCACTCGACCGTCTACGCCGGCACCACCGAAGGCCTCTACCGGACGAGCAGCGCAGGCACCAACTGGACCCGCCTCACCGGCCCGGACGTCATCATCAACGACGTCTACGTAGACCCGAAGAACCCGCGCCACGTCCTGCTCGCGACCGACCGCAGCGGCGTGCTGCTCAGCGACGATCAGGCCGTCACCTTTGCCCAGTCGAACCACGGCTTCTCCCAGCGCCAGGTCGCCGCAATCACCAAGGACGTCAAGGACCCCAACCGTCTGTACGCCGGCGTGGTCAATGACAAGATGTACGGCGGCGTCTTCACCTCCGCCGACGCTGGCCGCACCTGGCAGCAGCAGAGCCAGGGCCTCGACGGCCGCGATGTCTTCAGCCTGGCCGAGAGCCCGGATGGCACGCTGCTCGCCGGCACCAGCCACGGCATCTTTGTGTGGCAGGGCGGCCGCTGGCAGCCTGCCGGACGCGTCGTCCGCACAGAAGAGAAGCCCGTGTACACGAAGCGCAAAGGCAAGACCGTCAAGACCACCAAGAGGATCGAGGTGCCCGCGGGCGAGATCGACGGTCGCGTCAATGCCCTCGATCTGACCCAGCCCGTCTGGTATGCCGCGACCGCCAAGGGCGTCTACGCGTCCCGCGATCAGGGTCACGTCTGGGCCGGCGGACCGGTGCTCGGCCAGTCCGAATTCCTCAGCGTGCATGCGCAGGGCTCAACGGTTCTGGCTACCCGCCGCACCGGCATCAACCTCTCGCAGGACGAGGGCCACACCTGGAACGAGCTGCCCATGCCGGGCAAGCTGACCACTGTCCGCACCAGCACACTGGCCCCGGGTGGCAGCATGTGGCTGGGCGGCCGCGAAGGCGTCTACTACAGCACGGACAAGGGCGCGAACTGGACCTTCCTCGCCTCGCTGCCGTTCTCGGACATCAGCGGCATCGACTACGACGGCGATCTGCGCCGCATCGTGATCACGTCGTGGAGCTCGACCTGGGTCATGGCCGTCAACGAGGCGGACAAGAGCTGGAAGTGGTGGGACGCGGGTTGGCACGTGCGCGGTGTACGCTCGAATGGCGGCCGCCTGCTCGCCGCCTCGCTCTACAACGGCGTGGTGCAGCAGCCGGCCTCAGGCGCAACGGCCCCGGCCGCTGGCGTGGGAGGCCACAAGTAGAACGCGCACGGGTACGGCTGCGGAAGTACCGCCCAGACGACCTGCCCGAGCTGGAGCGATTGGACGCGGTGTGTTTCCCACCGCCCATCTCCTACTCGCGCGCAGAGCTCTACTACTTCGTCCGCCACGTCCGCAGTACCACGTTCATCGCCGAGCTTGAAGAGGAACCGCCGCAGGAGACCACCGCTCGCCTGCCGCTCGCCGGCTTCTGTGTACTCGACTGGCGTCTTGAAGGTGGCCGCAAGATGGGCCACTTTATTACCATCGACGTCGCTCCGGAGCTGCGACGCATGGGCATCGGGCAGACGCTGATCACGGCGGGCGAGCAGCGCCTGGCCGAACTCGGCTGCGTCGCGATCACGCTCGAGGTCGCGGTCGACAACCACGGCGCACAGGCGTTTTACGCCCGCATGGGGTACGAGGGCACGGCGCGTCTACGGGGCTACTACGCTGATAAAACGGATGCCCTGGTGCTGCGCAAGACGCTGCCCGCCGTCGAGAAAGCGCCGCTCGAGAAGCCAGACTCAGCGTAGCTGCGGAGCCGGCGGAAGATCGGCCGGCGTCAGTGCCGGTGCCCCGGCCGCCTCCAGCAGAGAACGCATGGCGGCGCGTGTTGGGTCTGTCGGCGCACCACTCACGCGGCCCAGCACGTGTCCCTTCCGATCCAGCAGCAGCAGCACCGGCGCATCTTCTGAGTGGATGTCGAGTGCCCCTTCAAACGACTGCTTGTTCACGTAGAGCGGCAGCGTCATGTTCCACCGGCTCGGGTCTGGCGCGGTGCCGCGCAGCGACGCATTCTGCCACCAGCGCGACAGGATGTTCTTCGCAGGCGAGACCAGCGAAACGTAGGCCGTCAGCGCCGAATCGCTCTCATGCCAGTGATCGACTACCGTCATCCAGGTGTTCACATCGTTCTGCTGCGTGAGCTGAAAGTAGAGCAGGAGCAGGTTGCGATCGCTGTGCAGGTCGGGCGGCAGCGTCACGCGCGCCTTTGCCAGGTTGTAAAAGCTGATCGTCGGCAGGGTCGGCCCATCGCCACCACCCTTTGCACGCTGTGCCGCGCACAGAAGCAGCAGCAGCAACACGGCGGAGTATTTCGATAACAGGGAACGATGCATGGGCAGAGAACGCTCGAGCACTCGCGAAGCTCAGGCCTGCTTCGCACGAACGCGAACCGTCAAGGCATCCTATCAGCCGGCCTCTGCTGCTTCCCGCTGGTGCTCTGCCGGGTCAACGAGCAAGCATGCGCCGTGCTCGCGCCGTCGCTGCGGTCGTAGAATAGAGATGTGAGCGCATCGAGAGCCAAGCTATCCAGCCAGTCGTTTCGCACCGCAGACCCGCGGCTCGCCGCTGTTGCGGAGAAGGTGTTCGCCGGCGAGAGACTGTCCTTCGAGGACGGCCTCACGCTCTACGGCAGCAAGGACATCCTGGCCGTGGGCTCGCTCGCGAACGCAGTGCGTGAGTCGCTGCACGGCGACATCACCTACTTCAACGTGAACCGCCACATCAATCCGACCAACGTCTGTGTCGCGGCGTGTCGGCTCTGCGCCTTCGGCCGCAAGAAGGATGAGCCCGGCGCCTACACCATGGCGCTTGACGAAGCATGGACATCCGCCGCGACCGGCTATCACGAGGCCGTCACCGAGTTCCACATCGTCGGTGGTCTGCACCCGGATCTTCCGCTTGAATACTTCCTCGATCTCGTCCGCGGGCTCAAGGAGCGCTTCCCGCTTGTGCACGTCAAGGGCTTCACCATGGTTGAGGTGTCGTTCCTGGCGCGCCGCGCCAGGATCACCATTCCTGAAGTGCTGATGCGCCTCAAGGAAGCTGGCGTGGACTCGATGCCCGGTGGCGGTGCAGAGATCTTCTCCGACCGTGTCCGCCACATCATCTGCGATCACAAGATCGACGGCGGCGAGTGGCTCGAAACCGCGCGCGCCGCGCACAAGCTCGGCCTGCGCTCGAACGCCACCATGCTCTACGGCCATGTCGAGAATGATGAGGACCGCGTCGACCACATGCTGCGCCTGCGCGCCGTGCAGGACGACACCGGCGGCTTTCAGACCTTCATCCCGCTCGCGTTCCATCCCGACAACACGCCGCTCTCGCACCTGCCGCGCACCACCGGCCTCACCGACCTGCGCCAGATCGCCGTCGGCCGCCTGCTGCTCGACAACTTCGCGCACATCAAGGCGTACTGGCAGATGATGACCGCGGGCATCGCGCAGGTGGCGCTGCGTTTCGGCGCAGACGACATCGACGGCACCGTGATCGAAGAGAAGATCTACCACGACGCGGGCGCGAGCACGCCGCAGGGCATGCGTCGCAGCGACCTGATCCGGCTCATCCGCGAGGCTGGCCGCGAGCCCTTCGAGCGCGACACACTCTACCGTCCGGTCACCCGCACCGAAGAGAGCTTCACCGTCGGCGTCTAGCGCCACTCGCGCAGTACAACTCACCCCGATCTGCCCGGATGCCCCATCTAGCCGGATTCAGGAGACACGATGAAACTGCCAATCCCTGCAGGCAGCTTTGCTGCGTACCTGTTTGACTGCGATGGCACCATCGCGGACTCGATGCCGCTGCACCTGGTCGCGTGGCAGCGCGCGCTCTCCCGCTGGTCGTGCCCCTTCGATGAGGAGCTGTTCTATGCCTGGGGCGGCATGCCGGTCGCCGCGATTATCGCGGCGCTGAATGAGCGTCACAGCCTCACCATGCCAGTAGCCGAGGTGCTCGAGCAGAAAGAGTCGTTCTACTACGAACTGCTGCCGAAACTGGCGGCCGTACCCGAGGTGCTTGAGCATATCGAGCTCAGCCATGGCAGGATCCCGTTCGCGGTCGTCTCCGGCAGCAGCAGGGAATCGGTCACGGCATCGCTCGAGGTGCTCGGGCTGCTCAACCGCTTTGACACACTGGTCTGCGCCGAGGACTACACGCGCGGCAAGCCCGACCCGGAGGCCTTCCTGACCGCGGCCGCGCGGCTCGGCGTCGCTCCAGGCGCGTGCCTGGTCTTCGAAGATACGGAGATGGGCATTCAGGCCGCGACTGCTGCGGGCATGGCTTCGGTCAAGGTGCCTCCGCCATCGCAGCGCGGAGTGGTCGCGCAGAGCTAGGCAGCCGTGTTCGCAACCGCCGCAGGCGGTGCGGGCACCTGTTCCACCTTCGCGCGCTTGCGTCGCACCTGCCGCTGCGCCACGTAAATCAAAGCAGCGAACGTCACGATCAGCAGCGTTAGCGCGACCACGCCATGCAGCTGCGGCACCTCGCCGTAGAGCAGCGCGAGTCCAAGGAAGACAAACAGCAGGTGCGCGCAGAAGACCTCGAGCGAGGCCTTGCCCAGCGTGATAAACGGCTCGCGCGAGATCACCCAGCGCACTGCGCTGCGCGCCCCGTACAGCAGGATCACAAACGCCACGATGTTCAGCATGCGCAGCGGCGCGACCTGCCACTTGTCGAGCCACATCCCGAAGCTCTCTTGTGTCAGCGCAGGCCCCCACCAGCTATGCCGCACGCCAAAGAAGAAGACGCACACCGCGCCCGCCACCCAGCGCGTCCACACAGGCAGGCGGCGCAGCGGTAGTGAGCCTTCAAGCGAGCGCGCCCCCAGCCACATGCCGATGATCCAGATCCACTGCCACGCGAACAGATTGAACGCGCCCGACTGCTGCAGCGGGATCGGCAGATGCGTCAGCGAGACGACCGCATCATGCACCCAGATGCGCAGGTGAAACTGCGCCAGCAGCCAAATGAATGTGCTGCCGATCACCACAGGCCGCCAGCCCCGCCGCGCTGCGATCGATATCGCCAGTGGCGATGCCAGCAGGAACAGCACGTACATCGGCAGGATGTCGAGCAGCGGCGGACAGTAGATCAGCAGCAGTGAGCCGATGATCGCCACGCCGGGGTGCGCAAAGTAGAAGTCGAGCAGATGCTCGAGCGCTGCACGATGGCTGAAGTGCGCGAACGCCGCAGCAAACGTGAACGCCAGCAGCAGCAGCGAGACGTGGTAAGCGTACACACGCAGCGCGCGCTTCCATAGCTTGTTGCGTAGGGCGTCCGGATCGAGCGCCTGCCGCATGTACACACGTCCCACCAGCAGCGCGGAGAGGAACACAAAACCCTCAGCCGAGGAGACGAACCCGAATGGCTGGTTCACGAAATCGCTCATTCGCGTCGGCAGATGCGTCAGCGTCATCCACACCAGGAACAAGCCTCGGAGCGCATCGAACTCAGGCCGCCGCGTGAGCTGCAGCTTCTTGAGAGCGGCCGTCGATGTGTTCTTCAGGTTCAAACGCAAACACGCTCCCCAGCCCTCTTAGACGGAGTTCCGGGGAGCAGGTTGCGCGGAAACAATGCACTTCGCTGTGTGCATCCCGAACAGGCCCGCTTCCTCGCAGCAGGAAATCAGCAGAACTGCTTAGTACGCCGCAATCCCGGTGATCGCCTGCCCGATGATCAGCGTGTGGATATCCTGCGTGCCCTCGTACGTCTTTACCGACTCGAGGTTCATCATGTGGCGCATGATCGGGTAGTCGTCCGTGATGCCGTTGCCGCCCAGCACGTCGCGCGACAGCCGCGCGCATTCGAGCGCGATCTGCACGTTGTTCCGCTTGGCCATCGAGATGTGCTCGAAGCCCACCTTGCCGGCATCCTTCAACCGCCCTACCTGCAGCGACAGCAGTTGGCCCTTCGTGATCTCCGTCACCATCCAGGCCAGCTTCTCCTGCACCAACTGGTGGCTCGCGATCGGCTGATCGCGGAACTGCTTCCGCATTAGTGCATACTGCAGCGCCGTGTCATAGCACGCCATGGCCGCGCCCAGCGCGCCCCAGCTAATGCCGAAGCGCGCCTGGTTCAGGCACATCAGCGGCGACTTCAGACCACCCGTGCCCGGCAGCAGCGCCGATGCAGGCACCCGCACATCCTGCAACGCCAGCCCCGACGTGATCGACGCACGCAGCGACCACTTGCCATGCACGTCATACGCGCGGAAGCCCGGCGTCTTGGTCGGCACCAGGAAGCCGCGGACCTTGTCGTTCTCATCCGTCACCTTCGCCCAGATCACCGCGACGTCCGCGATCGAACCCGACGTGATCCACATCTTTTCGCCATTCAGGATGTAGTCGTCGCCATCGCGCCGCGCGCGTGTCCGCATGCCGCCCGGGTTTGAGCCGAAGTCCGGCTCCGTCAGGCCGAAGCAGCCCAGTTTCTCGCCCTTGGCCATCGCGGGCAGCCACTCGTCCTTCTGCGCGTCCGTGCCGAAGGTGTAGATCGGGTACATCACCAGCGCGGACTGCACGCTCACAAACGAGCGGAGCCCGCTATCGCCGCGCTCCAGCTCCTGTGTCACGAGTCCGTACTCGACATTCGACATCCCGGCGCAGCCATAGCCATGCAGGTTCGCGCCAAAGAAGCCGAGCTCGCCCATCGGCTTGATCAGCTCGCGCGGAAACCGGCCCTCGCGATTGCACTCCTCGATGATCGGGATGACGTTGTTTTCGACATAGCGGCGCGCCGTCTCGCGCACCATCCGCTCATCCTCCGACAACAATGTGTCGAAGCCGATGAAGTCAACGCCCTTGAACTTGAAAGCCATGTGGGTCCAACCTTCCCTGCAGACGTGCAAACCAATCAGGGTAGCAGAGCAGGCACGCCGCAAGACGGCTGCTGGCGGCCAGCCCCGCGGAAGACTTTGGTGCCATCCACGCCGGGTTCGAAAGCCGGCGTGGGGGGTGAAAGAACGCTAGTTTGTCACCGTGATGGTGACGTTTACCGGCTGACTGGCTGCGGCCGAGCCCGCCCCTGCCGTTGCATTCAGCCGGATGGTGTAAGTTCCCGCAGGCGTCGCGCTCGCATTCGGCGGTGGCGTGGACGCGCCGGAGCTGCCACCGCATCCGATCGCGCCCAGTGCCAGCACGAGCAGGCAGAGCGCTGCGGGCCACGACTTGCGTCGCATCACCGGCACGCCGAAGAACAGCAGCGCGAGCACCGCCCCACCACGCGGCAGCCACTCTGGCAGCAGCGGAGCCGGCGCGAGCTTCGCTGTTGCGGCCGTGGTGCTCACCGTCAGCGTCGTCGTCGCGGCAACGCCGTTCGGCGTCACACTGGCCGGGCTGAAAGCGCAGGAGACGCCCTGTGGCAGCGACGTCGCATCGCAGTTGAACGTGACCGCCTGGTTGAATCCATTCTGCGGTGTGACCGTGATCGCAAGCGAGCCTGTACCGCCCTGCTTCACCGTCAGCGTGCCCGGGTTCGCGGCAACTGTGTAAGTCGGTGCGGCCGGTGCGCCCACCGTGACCGCGACCGGAGCCGAGGTCACGGCGGCATAGTGCACATCGCCCGCATAGCTCGATGTCACGGAGGCATTGCCCGTCGCCAAGGCGCTGGTCGTGAACGTCGCCGTGTAGTTGCCGGAAGCATCCGGCGCAGCGGGCAGATCGGCAGACCCAAGGACGGTCGCTCCGTTGAGGAACTGCACCGTTCCCGTCGGCGCAAATCCGAACGAGAGATTGCTGTAGCTCGCGCTGAGCGTCACCGGCGAGCCCGCGCTCGCGGTCGTCGCGGATGCAGTCAGGGCGGCATTGAGTTTGGTCGGATGCAGCAGCACGCGCCGCACCCGCAGATTGCCAGCGTCGGAGATATAGACGTCCCCAAGAGTGTCTGCAGTGACGCTGACAGCGCCAAAAAGTTGAGCCTTGGTGGCCGGTCCACCGTCCCCCGAGTAGCCGAGTGTACCGTTGCCTGCGAGGGTCGTGATCATCCCGCTTCGCAGATCAATGGAGCGGATGACGGCATTTCCTGTGTCAGCGATCAGCAGGTGTCCCGCGCCGTCCACTGCAATGTGCCGCGGCGAATGCAGCAGCGCTGCGGTTGCCGGACCGCCGTCGCCGGCATACCCGCCGCTCGACGGTTGGGTCAGGCTGCGAATCGTTCCGTTCTTCAGATCGATAGCGCGGATCACGTTATAGAGGGTGTCGCTCAGGTACAACGTCCCGTTCCCGTCGAGAGCCAGGCCGGTAACCTCGCCCAGCCGCGCATCGATAGCTGGTCCACCATCTCCGACAGGACCACCGCTGCCCAGGGTGCTCCCGGCGATGATTATCTGTGCGCCCGTCACCGTGTCGACGCTGACGATGTGATTCGGAGTGTTCAGCGTCGCGTAGACGAGCCCGTGGCCGTCCGCAGCAATCTGCGAGCCGGGCCAGAGTCCGGACCCCGGTTGGGAGCTGTCGACCAGCTTCTTGAACGTGCCGTGCGTCGGGTCGACCCCGATCAAGTCGGATCCGCTGAGAATGAAGACCTCTTGCTCGCTGCCGGGATTGATGGAGTCGGGCGAGAAGACGGGAGTGATCACGGGAGCCGCATTCGAGGGGGTTGAGCCCACGATCGTGGTAATCACACCCGTGTGCGAATCGATCTGCCGGATGGCGCCGTTGCCACTGTCGGCAAGGAGCAGATGACCTGCGGCATCGAAGGCCAAGTCGTTCGGACCGGACACGCCCGCTAGCGGTGCGAGGCCTCCGTCGCCGAAGTCGTTCAAGAAGCCGTTTCCCGCGACAGTGGTGATGTTGCTGCCTACCGTAAAGCTGCGAATTCGAGCGTAAGAGCGAACCACAACCTGGCCCTGCAGCGAGACAGCCATGGAGTACACGTTTAGGCTCGCAGCGGTGGCCGGCCCCCCATCCCCAAGCGGCCCGGCCTGCCCGGTTCCCGCTACCAGGGTGACCGCATGGGTCCCCTGATCGAAACGGTAGATCTGGCTAAAGCTGCTGCCGAAGAACAGGTTGCCCTGTGCATCTGCCGCGACCGCGGTTGGGTACAGGTGCTTGTCGCCCACCGCTGGGTATCCGGGGTAGGAGGTGGTGAGCAGGCCACCTCCGGCGATGAGCTGAATTGTGTCCGTCGTCAGGTCAAGATCGAGCAGACTGGGTGCGGGACGGTACGCGGTCTGATCGTTTGGGTATCCGAACTCCTGAGAGGCCAGATACAAGTGGCTGCCGCGCACCGCAATGCACGCAGTGCTGGGGTCGACGCCGATGATCACACTGGTACCCGGGCAGCCCTGGCCAGGCGCGATGGAGCAGGGCGCTTTCGAGTAGATCGTGCCCGCGATGGTGGAGAGAACCCCGGTGACCGCATCGACGCGCCGGATGAATTGTCCATCGACGATGAACAGATCGCCCACGGCGTCGACGGCTAGGGCGGTTGGAAACCCGAGCGGAGTTTGGGCCGCGAGACCGCCATCTCCCAAGTCAGCCGCGCCGACCTTCCCGCTCACGCCAGCCACGGTGGTGATCATCCCCGTTTTTGCATCGACGCGTCGTACCGTCGGTCCCGAGATGTCTGATATGTAAAGGTCACCCGCTGCGTCAACCGCCAAGCCCTGTGGCCCTGCCAAATGGGCCGAAGTGGCAGGTCCCCCGTCGCCGGAATCTGCAAAGGGTCCGGCGGCCATCGGTACCCCTGCGTACACGGACGCGTTGCCGGCAGGATCGATCCTCAACACCACGTTGAAGCCAATCGCGGTGGTGTACAGGTTCCCGGAAGCATCCATCACGACTGCGCCGCCGGCGCCGATCCCCACAGTTGTCGCATTTGCGGCGGACTGAAAGGGCACTGCGCCGGCAATGGTTTCGATGATGCCAGTCGGTTGCTGTGCGACAGCGTGAGAGAGGGTGAGTAGACAGGTGCAGACGAACAGGACGGACGTGTGGAGCAGTCGACGCATGGAGCGGGCCTCAGGAACTGAACAGCATCGGCCCCGGGGGTGGGCACGGTCAGAACAGACTAGCAACCAGAGATGCAGAAATCGCATCCCGCGCTCGTCAAAGTTCGGGATTGATCCACTTTTCGAGCACAAATTGGAACTGACGAAATGGAGCATGCGGGAACTCTGGCCACCTCCCGGGCGCCCAAAGCAGATGTGGCTCGCGAGAGCGGTGTCGCGCCATCGCGACGCTATACTGAGAGGTGGCGCGGGCAAGCAGGCGCACCCCAGAGCACCATCCAATTTCCGCAGGCGAGTGATTTCATCAATGAGCACACAGCAGGCAGTGCCGGCGCAGGCAGACCTTACCCAGGAAGTGGCCGAGTGGATTGAGGCGTTTGACGACGTCGTCGTCGCCGAGGGAGCCGAGCACGGCGCGGCTCTGCTGACCGCTCTGCGCCAGCGGGCGCGCGAGGCCGGCATCAACACCCCCGGCGAACTGGTCACCCCCTACCACAACACCATCCCCAAGCACGAGGAAGTGCCGTACCCCGGCGATCGCGACCTGGAGAAGCGCCTTGAAGCGCTCATCCGCTGGAACGCCATGGCGATGGTGCATCGCCAGAACAAGAAGGACGCCGGCATCGGCGGCCACATCTCGACCTACTCGTCGCTCGCGACGCTGCTTGAGGTCGGCTTCCACCACTTCTTCCACGCCTCCTACGGCGACCAGCCGGGCGACTTCATCTACTTCCAGGGCCACGCCTCCCCCGGCGTCTACGCGCGCGCCTATCTCGAAGGCCGATTCGACGACGAGACCCTGCTGAACTTCCGCCATGAGCTGCGCGACAAGCCCGGCCTCTCCTCCTATCCGCACCCGTGGCTGATGCCGAACTTCTGGCGCTTTCCGACCGTATCGATGGGCATCGGCCCGCTGAATGCGCTCTACCAGGCGCGCTTCATGCGCTATCTCGAAAACCGTTCACTCATCCAGCCGACCGACCGCAAGGTCTGGGCCTTCATCGGCGACGGCGAAACGGATGAGGTCGACACCCTCGGCGCCATCTCGATGGCCACCCGCGAGAAGCTCGACAACCTGATCTTCGTCGTCAACTGCAACCTGCAGCGGCTCGACGGCCCGGTGCGCGGCAACAAGCGCATCATCGATGAGCTCGAAGGCATCTTCCGCGGCGCCGGCTGGAACGTCATCAAGGTCGTCTGGGGCTCGGACTGGGACAAGCTCTTCGAGCGCGACCACACCGGCCTCTTGCTCAAGCGCATGGAAGAATGCGTCGACGGCGACTTCCAGGCCTTCAAGGCCAAGGGCGGCGCGTATCTGCGGCAGGAGTTCTTTGGCAAGTATCCGGAACTGTTGCAATTGGTCAGCGACATGTCGGACGACGAGCTGGGTGCGCTCCATCGCGGCGGACACGACCCGCTGAAGATCTACAACGCCTACAAGCGCGCGGTCGAGCACAAGGGTGGCCCCACCGTCATCCTCGCGAAGACGGTCAAGGGCTACGGCTTCGGCAGCACGCAGGCGCGCAACGCCAGCCACCAGGAGAAAAAGCTGACCGACGACGCGCTCGCCGCGTTCGTCAAGCACTTCGACATCCCGGTGCCCGAAGAGGCAGCCAAGGACGCAGTCCCGTACCGCCCCGGCAAGGACGCGCCGGAGATCGCTTACCTGCTCGAACGGCGGAACGCGCTGGGCGGCTTCTTGCCCAAGCGTGAGACGCCGAAGCTCGACTTCACCGCGCCCGGTCTCGACACCTTCGCGGAGTGGACGGCGGGCTCGAAAACCCGCGCTGTCTCGACCACCATGGGCTTCGTCAGCATCCTGCGCCACCTGATGAAGGACGATCGCATCGGCAAGCTGATCGTGCCGATCGTCCCCGACGAGGGCCGCACCTTCGGTCTCGAGTCAGCCATCCGTCAGGTCGGCATCTACGCGAGCGAGGGCCAGAAGTACAAGCCGCACGACGTCGACATGCTGCTCTACTACCGCGAGGAGAAGGACGGTCAGATCCTCGAAGAGGGCATCACGGAAGCGGGCTCGATGGCCTCGTTCACAGCCGCGGGTACGGCGTACTCGAACTACCGCGTCCCGACGATTCCGTTCTACATGTACTACTCGATGTTCGGCTTCCAGCGCGTCGGCGACATGGCTTGGGCCTTCGCGGACTCGCGCGGCAAGGGCTTCCTGATGGGCGGCACCGCCGGACGCACCACCATGCTCGGCGAGGGACTGCAGCACCAGGACGGGCACTCCATCGTGCTCGCCTCCACGGTCCCCACCTGCGCCACCTACGACCCGGCGTTCGTCTACGAGCTCGCCGTCATCCTGCAGGACGGCATGCGCCGCATGTACCAGGAGGGTGAAGACCTCTTCTACTACGTCACCATGTACAACGAGGACTACCCGATGCCGGAGATGCCGGCCGGCGTCGAGAAGGGCATCCTCCGCGGCATCTATCGCTTCCGCTCGGCGGAGACGGGCAAGCCTGTCGCGCAGCTCTTCGGCAGCGGTCCCATCCTCAACGAGGTGCTGCGCGCACAACAGATCCTCAGCGACAAGTACAGCGTCCCCGTCGACGTCTGGAGCGTGACCAGCTACAACGAACTGCGCCGCGATGCGCTCGCCGTTGAGCGCTGGAATCGCCTGCACCCCGCCCAGCCTGCCCGCACGCCCTACATCCTCGAAGCACTCGGGGACGCCAAGGGTCCGATCATCGCCGCGACCGACTACATGAAGGTCGTGCCCGATCAGCTCGCGCCCTGGTTGCTCGACCGGCTCCTCTCGCTCGGTACCGACGGCTTCGGCCGCAGCGACAATCGCGAGCACCTGCGCCGGCACTTCGAGGTCAGCGCGGAATCGATCGCAGCTGCAACGCTCTCCCGCCTCGCGCGCGAGGGCAAGTACGACGCTGCCCGCGCCGAGCAGGCCATCCGCGAACTCGGCATCGACCCCGAGCGCGGCGACCCTGCCCGCGCCTGACACTCGCGCAGTCAGCCACACGCACAAAGGCCGGAGCATCCGCTCCGGCCTTTGTCATTTCTTTGCTGACCTTATCTAGATCTACGTCCAGCACCTAAGCTCCGCAGGCGTCTGGACAGATTTGCTGGCGCCTAAGCTTCGCAGGCGTCCAGAATTGCAGCCAGCCGCGCATCCACCGGTACCATGCCCGTGGTTCTCTGCTTGCCCGTCTGGGCCGCAGTGATCTTGCGCCCGCTGCGCGGGGACAGGGGAGGGGCCGACATCCTCGGCAGGGTGGTGCGCATGTCTCTCGGGTATGGGGCCGGGCTGTTCATCTCTACCTCCTGGGTGGGCTCGTAACGATTGCGGGTGCGTCGCGCCCACGTCCGTTTGTGTCCAATGCGTTCGTATTGTGGGCCACACCGGAACCGTCGGCCATCACTCGTTGGTCGTAGCACCTCGTTTGCCAACACGCAGCCCCGGCTGGTGTCCGGAAGCGGACACTCGCGTCTCTGGCCGAACAACCATGTCCGCGCCCCCTCTTTCACATCTGCCGGTAACCTTTGCCGATGCTGTGACTTAGAGGAATGGCCGCAATGGATCACGGCATGCATACTATGTCTGCGATGGACATTGCCAGGCCAGATCTCAAAGCAAAGAAGAACCGACGCCGCATCGTCATCGGTGCGATCGCCCTTGTTGTCCTGCTCGCCGCCACCTTTGGCGTGCTCCGGCTCAAGCCGGCTGCGCCGTCGGTTGAGCGCAGCACCGTCTGGACCGACACGGTCAAGCGCGGCCCCATGGTGCGCCAGGTGCGTGGCAATGGCACGCTGGTCCCGCGCGAGGACACGATCCGCCAGATTCCCGCGCAGACCGATGCCACCGTCACCCGTATCCTCGAGCTGCCGGGCACCAAGGTGTCCGCCGACACCGTTCTCGTCGAGTTGAACGACCCGCTGCTGACCCAGCAGGCGCTCGACGCCCAGCTCCAGCTCAAGGAGGCCGAGGCCGACCTGAAGAACACCCACGTCAAGCTGCAGAGCGACCTTCTGGGCCAGCGCTCGACCGCCGCCAACGTGGGCGCCGATTACGCCACCGCCAAGCGCCAGGCCGACACGGACAAGTCGCTCTATCAACTCGGCGTCATCTCCGGCCTCGCCTACAAGGCGTCGCAAAGCAAGGCGGACGGTCTGACGACGCAGAACCAAATGCAGCAAAATGTCGTATCCATCAACGAGGAGGCGCTGACCACCCAGCTCTCGGTCGCACAGGCCAAGGTGGATCAGGCACGCGCGATGTACCAGCTCAAGGAGCAGCAGCTGGCGTCGCTTCGCGTGCGGGCCGGGATCAATGGCGTGCTCACGGACCTGCCGCTCGCAGTCGGCCAGCATGTCACCCCTGGGACGATGCTGGCGAAAGTGGTGGAGCCGAACCAGTTGAAGGCTGCCCTGAACATTCCGGAGACGCAGGCGCGCGACATCCAGATCGGTCAGCCGGCCTCGATCGATACGCATAACGGCGTAATCGAGGGCACGGTGAAGCGGATCGATCCCGGCGTCCACAATGGCACTGTGACCGTCGACGTCGCGCTGAACAACCACGTCGAGGGCGAGCGACCAGACCTGAGTGTGGACGGCACCATTGATCTCGAGCGGCTGGCCAATGTGCTCTACGTCGGCGCCCGGCATTCGGCAACGAAGATTCGACGATCAGCCTGTTCAAGCTGGGCCCGGATGGCAAGACCGCATCGCGCGTACCCGTCAAGGTAGGACGCGCGTCGGTCAACGCCATCCAGTTGCTGGGCGGGCTCAACGAGGGCGACAGCGTGATCCTGTCCGACATGTCCCGCTGGGACAACACGGACCGGATACGGCTTGAGTAAGGGAAGAGCAGGGAAGAGAGGCGAGGGCGATCATGGATGAAGCGACACAGTCACTGATACAGATCGAAGGCCTGACCAAGGTCTTCTACACGGACGAGATCGAGACGCACGCGCTCTCCGGCGTGCACCTCGCGATCAAGCGCGGCGACTACATTGCCATGTCCGGCCCGTCCGGCTGCGGCAAATCCACGCTGCTGTCGATCATCGGCCTGCTCGATACGCCGACCGGCGGTCGCTACCACCTCAACGGCAAGCCGGTCGAAAACCTGAGCTTCGCGGAGCGCTCGCGCATCCGCAACCAGGAGATCGGCTTCATCTTCCAGAGCTTCAACCTGATCGGCGACCTTACCGTGGCCGAGAACGTGGAGCTGCCGCTCACCTATCGCTCCGGCATGCCCGCGGCCGATCGCAAGCGCCGCGTGCAGGAGTCGCTCGAGCGCGTCGGCATGGCGCATCGCATGCGCCACTACCCGTCGCAGCTCTCCGGCGGTCAGCAGCAGCGTGTCGCCGTGGCTCGCGCGCTCGCTGGGTCGCCCTCCATCCTGCTCGCCGACGAGCCGACCGGCAACCTCGACTCGAAGAACGGCGAAGCCGTCATGGAACTGCTCGCCGAGCTGCACAAGGAAGGCGCGACGATCTGCATGGTGACGCACGATCCGCGCTTCGCGCGCCACGCCGCGCGCAATGTGCACCTCTTCGACGGCAAGGTGATCGCCGAAGGCGAGCTCTCACCCGAGCAGTTGCTGCAGGTGCAGTAGCCAGACCGGCATCGCGAATGGCGGCATGCATCACGCGTCTGCGTGACACGGGAGACGTGTGCCCCTCGCCCGGACATACGCCAACCGGACAAACGCCGACCAGGCAAACGGCACGCAGAGAGATGGCACGCACAGACGCGAGACGTGCGAAAGGGGTGGACGATGGGAAGCTTCCTCAGAGATCTGCAATATGCCGTGCGGCAGTTGCGCCGCAGCCCCGGCTTTGCGTTCACTGCCATGCTCACCCTCGCGCTCGGCATCGGCGCCACCACTGCTGTCTTCAGCGTGATCGATGCCGTGCTGCTGCGCCCACTCCCATTTCCCGATCCCGACCGCATCGTCGCCGTCGAGACGCATGCGACCAGCGGCTACACCCAGCCCGCCTCCTACGTTGGCTATCGCGATGAGCGGGCGCAGCTCAGCAGCTTCTCTGCCTTCGCCGCGTATGACACCGGCAGCATCAACTTCGAGTCGCCACGCGGCCCCGTGGCTCTGCACGCCGTCCGCGGCAGTGACAACTTCTTCGATGTCTTCGGCATGCGCCCGCTGCTCGGCCGCACGTACCGCTCTGGCGAAGAGCAGCCCGGCAACAACAATGTCGCTCTGCTCAGCCACGAGGTCTGGCAGCACGAGTTCTCCGGCGATCCCGCGGTGGTGGGCAAAGCCGCGCGCCTCGATGGTGTGCCCTACACCATCATCGGCGTCATGCCTGCTGACTTCGCCTTCCCGCTTGGCACACGCAACGCGATCTATACCCCGCTGCACGTGCCGCCCACCGAGGCCACGCAGCGCGGCTCGCACTGGCTGCCCACGCTCGGGCGCTTGCGGCCCGGCGTCACGCGGCAGCAGGCGCAGGCCGACTTCTCGCGCGTGCTGGCCACTCTCGGCAAGGCCTATCCCGATACCGACGGCGGCCGCACCGGCACGCTGCACTCGCTCGCGGCCAGCATCACCGGCGGGGTCAGCACCCCGCTTGAGGTCACACTCGGTGCGGTGCTCACGGTCCTCGCGCTCTGCTGTGTCAACATCGCCGGCCTGCTGCTCGCCCGCGGCGTCAGCCGGCAGCGTGAGATGGCGATGCGCGCCGCCGTTGGCGCGAGTCGCGCCACGCTGGTGCGCCAGGTGCTCACCGAGAGTCTGCTGCTCGCCGCGCTCGGCGGTGCTGCGGGTGTCGTGCTCGGTGCGCTCATCCTCAAGGCGATGAGCGTCTACCTCGTCCACGCGCTCGCTCGCGGCGGCGATGTTCACATGGACGGCCGTGTGCTGCTGGTCGCGCTCCTCGCCTCGAGCGTTGCCAGCATGGTGGCTGCTCTCACGCCGGCTCTGCGGCTGGCGCGCACGGATCCGAGTGACGCGCTGCGTACCGGCAGCGCCGGCACGGGCACATCGCGAGCGCAGCATCGCGCTCGCTCCGCATTCATCGTCACGCAGGTGGCGCTCGCCATCACGCTGCTGTTCACCGCCGGGCTGCTGGTTCGCGCCATTCACGACCGCCTGCACGTGCCGCTCGGCTTTGCGCCCGAGCACATCGTCTCGACCGAGATCGATCTCTCCCCCGGCCGCTATGAGAAGCGCGATCCGATGGACAATCTCTACACGCCACTCGTCACGCGGCTTCAGCACACGCCCGGCATCGAAGCTGCGGGGCTCATCAACATTGTGCCCATCCAGAACTGGGGTTCCAACTCCGACATCCATATCCAGGGCCAGCCCGCCACGCCTCCCAACCAGGAGGTGCTGGCCGAGAACCGCGTCGTCACGCCGGGGTACTTCCGCACCTTCGGCATCCACCTGGTGCGCGGCCGCATGCTCGACCCGAGCCTCGATGGACCAGTGATCCAGCGCAGCCAGGATCCCGGTAAGATCCTGGGCCAGCCCCTCCGCGTCGTCGTCAACGAGGCGTTCGTGCGCAAGTTCTTTGCTCACGGTGGCGATCCGATCGGCGCCAAGCTTGACCATTGGGACGCGACCATCATCGGCGTCGTCAGCGACGTGCGGCAGGATCTCGGACAGCCGCCGCTGGCCGAAATGGATCTGCTCGCCTCTACAGTGCCCGAAGAGTACAAGATGCCGACGCTGCGCAGCATGCAGCTCGTCGTGCGCACGACCGGCGACCCGCAAGCCGCGTACGGCGCGCTGCGCACTGTGCTCCACCAGGTCGATCCCACCGTGCCGTTCCGTACACCCGAGACGATGAGCGAGATCATCCTCGAGCAGCTTCAGTTCGAGCGCATGGAGTCGCTGCTCTTCGGTGGCTTCGCAGCCCTCGCGCTCATTCTCGCGGTCGTCGGTCTGTACGGGCTGCTCACTCACGAGGTCGAGCGCGGTCGTCGCGATATCGGCGTTCGCATGGCGCTTGGTGCCACGCGCGCCCATGTGCTGAACGGCATTGCGAAGCGTGCCGCTGTCATGGTCCTCGCCGGCCTGCTTGCCGGGGCTGTCCTCTCCGGACTCGCTCAACACGCCATCGCAGCCGTCTTGCCGCGTGGTGAGGCGGACGCGTCCGCCTCCCTTCTGACCAGCAGCGCGCCGGCGGCGTCTTCGTGGCGACATCCTTTGCATTGCTGCTCTGCGCCCTGCTGGCCGCGCTCATACCAGCGCGCCGCGCCGCCACCACCGAACCGATGAACGCACTCAGGATGGAGTAAGCGCGATGCAATGGATCCAGGACCTTCGCTACGCCATGCGGCAGTTTGGCCGCAACCCCGGGTTCACGGCCACCGCCGTCCTCACCCTCGCCCTCGGCATCGGCGCCACCACGGCGATCTTCACCCTCATCTACAACGCGCTGCTCAAGTCCATGCCGGTGCGCAACGCAAGCACGCTCTACATGATCGGCAAGGTCCCGACCTGTTGCAATTACAACAGTCTGCAGAGTGAAGGGTGGCGCATCTTCTCGCTCGATCTCTATCGCTACTTCCGCGATCACACACAGGGCTTCGAAAGCATCACCGCGTTTGGCTCGAGCAAGACTGCCTTGCTGACCCGGCGTCCCGGTGACCCGCGGGCCGCTGAAACGCTTCAGGGGCGCTGGGTGCTTGGCAACGAGTTCAGCACGCTCGGCGTTCCTGTCGCGCTCGGGCGCGCGATTCAGCCCTCCGACGACACCGAGGGCGCACCCCCCGTGGCCGTGCTCAGCGATCGCGCCTGGGACCGGCACTTCGGTCGCGACCCGCACATCATCGGCTCGACCCTGACCATGAACGGCGTCTCCGCGACCGTCATCGGCGTCACCGCGCCGGGCTACCAGGGAGAGATCGTGCAGGCAGATCCGCCGGAGCTCTGGCTGCCCGTCATGCAGGAGACGAAGTTCGTCGGTGAAGACGCGTCGCACCTGCATCGTCCGGACATGCACTGGCTCGACGTGGTGGGGCGTCTCGCGCCCGGGGCATCCGTCTCGCAGATCAATGCGCAGCTGAACATCGAACTCAAGCAGTGGCTGCACGAACGCGGCCCGGTGCTGAGCACGGAAGAGCGGGCGCAGATCGATCGCCAGCACACCGAACTCAGCTCCGTGCGCAGCGGCGTCAACACAATTGCCAGAAACTATGCACGATCGCTCGATCTGCTCATGGGGGCGGCGGCCTTCGTGCTGCTGATCGTCTGCGCGAACGTGGCGAACCTGCTGCTGGTGCGCGCCACCGCTCAGCGCCAGCAGCAGGCCGTGCGCATCGCCCTCGGTGCCAGCCGGCGCATGCTGGTGCGGCAGGCCCTGCTTCAGGGTGTGCTGCTCGCGCTCATGGGCAGCGTCGGCGCGATCCTGATCGCCTACGTCGCCGCGCATTCCATCCTCGCGCTCGCGTTTCGCGGCGCCAGCTATGTTCCCGTCAACGTCACGCCGTCCCTGCCGGTGCTCGCCTTCGCGGTCGGCGTCTCGCTCATCACCGCGCTGCTGTTCAGCCTCGCGCCCGCATGGCTCGCCACGCGCACGGATCCCGCGCAGGCCATGCGCAGCAGCACGCGCAGCACCACCGATGCCAGCAGCACACCCCAGCGCCTTCTTGTCATTCTGCAGGCTGCGCTCTCGGTCGTCCTGCTCTGCGCTGCCGGCCTGCTGCTCCGCAGCCTGGACAATCTGCAGAAGCAGGAGTTCGGATTCGTCACCAAGGATCGCTACATTATCGGCATCGATCCCTTTCTCGCCGGCTACAAACCGGAGCAGACGGACGATCTCTACCGCAAGCTCAACGCTCGCATGATGGCCATCCCCGGTGCCCAGGCCGTGGGCTTCGCGCTCTACTCGCCGATGTCCGGCAACAACTGGGGCTGGTCAGTCTTTATCCCCGGGCAGCCGGATCCGCAGCCGGACAGCGACTGGTACAACGTGTCCTACACGCGGGTCAGCCCCGGCTACTTCTCCGCCATCGGCGCACGTCTGCACGCCGGCCGCGTCATCACCGATGCGGATGACGAGCACACGCGCAAGGTCGCGGTCGTCAACCAGTCCTTCGCGGATCGCTACTTCCACGGCCACGCGATCGGCCAGCACTTCGGGGTTGAGAAGCAGGACCGCGCGCAGTTTGAGATCGTCGGCGTGGTCGAGAACACGAAGTATTTCGATCCCACTCTGCCCGCGGCTCCGATGTACTTCGCTCCCTTCTCGCAGCAGACGCACTGGAGTGACCCGGAGCACGACAAGGGAGACTCCACCAGTCACTACGCGGGGCAGGTTGTCTTCGCGGTGAACAGCAGCAGCACTGCAACCGTCGAAGCCGCCGTGCGCCGCGCCTTCTCCGAGGTCAACCCCAACCTCGTCCCGCAGAACTTCTCCACCTTCGCCGAGCAGGTCGCCACGCAATTCAACCAGGACCAATTGCTCGCCCGGCTCACCTCGCTCTTCGGCCTGGTCGCGCTGGTGCTCGCCTCGGTCGGCATCTACGGCGTCACCGCCTACTCCGTCGAGCGCCGCACCGGTGAGATCGGCATTCGCATGGCGCTCGGCGCGGATCGCCACCGCATCCTGCGCGATGTGCTCTCGCACGCGATGTCGCACTGCATCCTCGGCCTCGTCATCGGTATCCCGCTCGCGTACGGGGCAGGCCGCCTGCTCGCGCAGCATCTCTATGGCGTCGCTGCCTTCGACGTTCCAGTCAGCGGAGCCACACTGCTGGTGCTCGGGCTGGCCGGCCTTTTCGCCGCGCTCATCCCCGCGCGCCGCGCTGCTTCCATCGAGCCGATGACCGCGCTCCGGTCCGAGTAAACCCATGTCGCTTGCCAGCAATCTCGTCAGCAACATCGCGCAGGAGGTTCGCATCGCCGGACGGCAGCTTCGCCGCGCCCCCGACTTCGCCCTCACCGTCGTCCTCACGCTGGCGCTCGGCATGGGAGCGACGACCGCCGTCTTCAGCATCGTCGAGCAGACGCTGCTTGCCCGGCTGCCGTATCGCGACCCCGGCCGCATCGTCGCGCTGCATGCCGTGAACCACAAGGTCGGCAGGGAGATCCGGCGCGTCACCGGTGGCGACTATGAGGACCTCCGCCGCAGCGGCATCTTCGCTGCGACCGCGCAGTTCGAAGGTGGCGAGGCCGGCGTCCAACTGGTCGATCATGCCGCCTTCACCACAGCGCAGTGGGTCAGCCCGGGCTTTCTCTCCGTCGTCGGTGTGCGCCCGTGGCTCGGCGTCGATCTCGATCCCGTTCGCGCTCCCCATCAGGCGCTGGTGTCCGCTGCCTTCGCCGACGCGGAGATGGGCGGCGCCGCCATCGCAGTTGGCCGGCTGCTGCACGCGGAAGGGGAGAGCTACCAGGTCGTCGGCGTCATGCCGCGCGGCTTCGACTACCCCGAGGGCACCAGCATCTGGCTCGGCCGCCCCGAAGTGCCGGAAAACGTGAACCGCGACTCCTGGAACTACCAGGCCATCGCGCGCGCCCACACGACATCCGCCGGCCCGCAGGGAGACCTCACCGCCGCTCAGCAGCGGCTCGATGCCATCTCCTCGCGCCTCGCCCAACAGTTTCCCGTCAGTCATGACCAGGTGCAGCTGCGCGCCGTGCCGCTGCAGCAGGCGCTCACAGGCAACGTCAGGACGTCACTGTGGCTGTGGCTTGCCGCCGTTGGCGTTCTGCTGCTGATCGCCTGTGGCAACCTTGCTCACCTGCAGCTCGTCCGCTTCTCCGGCCGCCAGCAGGCCATGGCGGTGCGCCAGGCGCTGGGCGGCAGCCGCGTACGCATCGCGGCCGGCGTGCTGGTCGAGGCCGGCCTGCTCTCGGCCATCGGCGGCGCGCTCGGCCTGCTGCTCGCCATCCCCGCCACGGCGCTGCTCGGGCGCCTGCTCGCCGCGCAGCTGCCGCGCCCCATCGCCGCGGCTCCGGACCTGCGCATCCTCGGCTTCGCCCTCCTCGTCACCACATTGGTTACATTTATCAGCGCTGCCTGGCCAGCCTGGTGGGCGGCGCACCGGGATCCCGCCGCAGTGCTGCAACGCAGCACGCGGTCTGGCGGCACCGATCGTGGCACTGCCCTCGCCCGCCGCAGCCTGCTCGCTCTTGAGCTTGCGCTCAGCTTCCTGCTCGTCGTCACCGCCTCCCTGCTCGTCCGCACGCTCGAGCACCTGCGCACCGTCGACCTCGGCTTCGCCAGCGCCAACCGGCTTGTCGTTTACGCGCACGCACCGGCACGTGGCTGGGACGAGTCCATGCGCCGCATCGGCGAACTCGCCGCGCTCACAGAAAACCTCCGTGCGCTGCCCGGCGTTGTCTCCGCCGCGCAGACCGTGGGCTTGCCGCAGGGCACCTTCGGATCGAACGGCTACTACGCCGTGGTCAGCCGGAAGCAGGCCATGGGCGAGGGCCCGCAGGCCGTGTTCAGCCTCGCTGGCCCTGGCTACTTTCGCACCATGGACATCCCTCTCCTGCGCGGACGAGACATCAATGCCGCGGATACGATGCAGTCCACCGCCGTCGTCGTCCTCAGCGCCTCCGCGGCGCGCGATGCCTTCGGCGCCGCCGATCCGCTGGGCCAGCAGATCGTCTGCGGCCTCGACCAGCAAAGCATGGACCGCCCCATGACCGTCATCGGCATCGTCGGTGATGTGCGGCAGGACACCCCAGCCAGTCCTCAGGGCCCCGCGCTCTACCTGGCCCTCGCGCAGCATCCCTATCACGCCAACGAGGTCCAGATCGTGCTTGATACGGCGGTCGCGCCCGCCAGCCTGATCCCGGCGGTCGCCGCTCGCATCCACGCGGCAGACGCGACCATCGCCACGCGTTTCACCACCATGGACGATGCGCTCGCGCTCTCGACCGAGCCGCAGCGTCTGCGCAGTCAACTGGTGACCACCTTCGCCCTGCTCGCGCTGCTGCTCTCAGCCGTCGGCGTCTACAGCGTCACCAGCTACACCGTCGCCCAGCAGACGCGCGAGATCGGCATCCGCATGGCGCTCGGCGCGGATCGCCGCATGGTCGCGCGCCAGGTGCTGCGGGCCACCCTGCGCAGCGGCGCCGTTGGAATCGTGCTCGGGACGGTGGCCAGTCTCACCGTGGCGCGCCTGCTCGGCAGTTTTTTAGTGGGGGTGGAAAGCGCGGATATCGTCAGCTACGCCGCGGGTGCAAGCGTTCTCATGGCTGCGGTGGCGCTTGCGGCACTGGTACCGGCGCGTCGTGCTGCCTCTATCGAACCCGTGGTAGCGTTGCGAACGGAGTGAGAAAAATGCTCTTGGGCAACGACTTTCGTTACGCATTTCGTCAGCTTCGCCGTAGTCCGGGCTTCGCCCTCACGGCCGTGCTGACGCTCGCGCTGGGCATCGGCGCGACCACGGCCATCTTCAGCCTTATGTATGCCGCCTTGTTCAAGCCGCTCGAAGTGCAACAGCCACAGCAGCTTTATAAGGTGGGCCAGCGGATCACCTGCTGCGTCAAGCGCGAGCTCCAGGGCGACTGGAACCTGTTCTCCTGGGACACCTACGAGACCCTGCGCGACCACACGCCCGCGCTCCACGGGCAGCTCGCCGCCTTCGATGCCGGCCAGGCCTCCCTATTGATGCGTCGCGCAGGCGATGCCGCGGCCGCCGTCCCGCTCAATGGCAAGCGGGTCTCCGGCAACTACTTTGCGGTGCTCGGCGTCCCCCTCACCCTCGGCCGCGGCCTCACGCCCGCCGATGACCAGCCCGGGGCGCCCCCGGTCGTCGTCATCAGCCAGCGCATGTGGGACCGCCGCTTCGGCCGCGACCCCCACGTGCTCGGGTCCACCCTGCTGCTGAACGGCACCGCCGCCACCGTCGTTGGCGTCACCGCCCCCGGCTTCTTCGGCGAGACCGTCAACGACGAGGTGCCCGAGGTCTGGTTCTGCATGCGCCAGCAGACCAACTTCCTCCACGACGCGCCCTCGCTCGATCAGCCCAATCGCTATTGGCTCGACCTGATCGCGCGCGTGCCCCCAGGCACCGACCAGCGGCAGCTGGAAGCCCAGCTCACCACCGGCCTGCGGCAGTGGCTGCACGCGCACGCCTCCATGCTCTTGCCCGGCGAGCGCGATGCGATCGACCGCCAGCACACCTCGCTCGGCTCGGCAGAGGCGGGCATCAACATCGTCGCGATCTATTACAGGAAGCCGCTCGAGCTGCTGATGGGCGCCGCCGCCTTCCTCATGCTGATCGTCTGTGCCAACGTCGCCAACCTGCTCCTGGTGCGGGCGCTCGCGCAGACTCAGCAGACCTCCGTCCGCATGGCGCTCGGTGCCAGCCGCGAACAGCTGCTCCAGCAGGCATTGATCTCGAGCCTGGTGCTCGCGCTGGTCGGCTGCGTCGCGGCGATCGGCCTGTCCTATCTCTTGTCGAACTCCATCGTGGCGCTCGCCTTCCCCGGTTCTGGCTACCGCCCGGTGGACGCGGGCCTCTCGCTGCCCATGCTGGCGTTTGCCATCGGGCTGGCCGCGGTGACCTCGGTCGTCTTTGGCGTCGGGCCGGCGTGGGTGTCCACGCGCAACAATCTCGCAAGCGTGCTGCGCGCCGGTTCGCGGACGACCCGGTCGAGTGGCACCGGTCCCCAGCGCGCCCTCGTCGTCGCGCAGGCTGCGCTGTCCGTCGTGCTGCTCTGTTCCGCAGGCCTGCTCATGCGCAGCCTCAGCAACCTCCAGAACCAGGACCTCGGCTTCCACACGCAGGACCGCTACGTCATCACAATCGATCCGCAGCTCGCCGGCTACACGTCGCCCCAGACCGACGCCCTGAACCGCAAGATCGAAGAGCGCATGCTCGCCATCCCCGGCGCGCAGAGCGTCGGGCTCGCCATCTACGCTCCCATGTCGGGCGACTACCGTTCGGCCACGGCGTACTTTCCCGGCAAGGCGGACCCGCCACCCAACAGCGCCTGGGCACAGCCGGACTGGAATCGTGTCTCGCCCGAGTGGTTCACCGCCATCGGCACACGCCTGCGAGAAGGGCGATTCTTCACCGAGGCCGACGACAACAAAAGCCGCCACGTCGCCGTTGTGAGTGAGGCTTTCGTGAAGCGCTACCTCAAGGGCGACGCGCTGGGCCAGCACTTCGGGCTGGAGCCCGGCCTCCGTGATCAGTTCGAGATCGTCGGCGTCACACGCGACACCAAGTACAGCTTCCCCGAACAACCAGCCACCCCCATGTTCTTTCTGCCCTTCCGGCAGACCATGCAGACCGTGCGCCCGGACGAGGCCGACTGGGAGAGCGGGACACACTATGCGAACAACGTCGTGCTCGAGCTGCACGGCAGCGATGGGCCGCGTGCGGAAGCGGCCATGCGCCAGGCCATGCGCGACGTCGATGCCAACCTGCCCATCACCGCCTTCTACACCTTCCCCGAGCTCGCCAACTACGGCTTCATCCGCAACAAACTGCTCTCGCGACTCTCCGCTCTATTTGCCGGCGTAGCGTTACTGCTTGCGGCCATCGGCATCTACGGCGTCACGGCCTACTCGGTCGAGCGGCGTACCGGTGAAATCGGGATCCGCATGGCGCTCGGCGCCAGCCGCCTCCGCATCCTTCGCGAGGTGCTGCTGCAGTCGCTCACCTTCTGCCTGTTTGGCCTCGCCGTTGGTGTGCCACTCTCCTACGTCGCCGGCAAGCTGCTCTCCGCTCGGCTGTTCGGCGTCAGCGCCTTCGATATCGTCTCCGTCACAGTTGCCGTTGTGCTGATGACCCTGAGCGCCGCGGCGGCCGCCTTGCTTCCCGCGCGGCGTGCCGCCTCCATCGAGCCCATGCAGGCTCTACGCACCGACTGAGGAAGGAACCATGGACCTGGGCAGCGATCTCCGCTATGCATGGCACCAGTTGCGGCACCATCCGCGATTTGCGCTCGCCGCGCTGCTCACGCTGGGCCTCGGCATCGGCGCCACGGCCACCATGTTTTCCGTCCTCGACCAGGTGGTGTTGCGTCCGCTGCCCTATGCACACCCGGCGCAACTGGTCACGATCGCGGAATCCGAATACAGTCAGCCAGCCAGCGGCGATGGCGGCGGCACCTCCTTGCCGAACGCCGAAGAGTGGCAGACCCGCGCACACACGCTCTCTTCTGTCGGGTACTACACGTATGCCGTGCCCGTCGTGACCGGCGTCGCGCATCCGCAGTCCGTGCCGGAACTTCTGTTCAGCACCAACGTCTTCGACCTGTTCGGAGTCACACCCGCACTGGGCCGCGGCTTCACGCCATCGGACGCGTCCCCCGGTGCGCCGCCCGTCGTTGTGCTCGGCGCATCGCAGTGGCGCACCCTGTTCAACAGCGATCCGCATGTGCTGGGTCGCGTCATCTCGCTGAACGGAGCACCCAGCACCATCATCGGCGTCATGCCGGAGCGCTTCCCCTTTCAGGGTGGCGACGACTTCCTCCTCGCGCCCCTCAACATCCACGCCAAGGAGCTGCAGGATCGTTCCTCCGGCGTGCTCAACGTGATCGCGCGCCTGCGCTCCGGCAGCACGGTAGAGGATGCACGCCGCGAACTGGCCGGCATCAAGCAGCAGGACCTGAAGACCTATCCCGGCAAAGAGCGCGATGTGCGCATCGATGTCGAGAGGTACCAGCACGCGCTCACCCGCAAGGTCGCCCCCGGTCTCCTGTTGCTGCACTGGCTCGTCGTTGCCGTCTGGCTGCTCGCCACGGTAAACGTGGCCGGGCTGCTGCTGACCCGCACCGAAGGCCGCCGTCGTGAGATCGCCGTCCGTGCCGCGCTCGGCGCCGGCAGTGGCCGCCTGCTGCGGCAGTTCCTCATCGAGAGCCTGCTGCTCAGCCTGCTCGGCGGCGCAGCCGGGCTCGCCTTCACCGCGATCTCGCTCCACGTCTCGCGCGCCTACCTCGCCACCAGCTTCCTCAACGGCGACCTCATCCACATCGACGGCACGGTGCTCATCTATGTGCTCGTCGCATCCTGCCTCTCGGCGCTGCTCTTTGGCATGGCGCCGGCGCTCCAGGCGGCACGCCTCCCCATTCAGGATGGCCTGCGCGAAGGCACCGCCGGCGGAGGCTCCACCCGCCGCCGCATGCGGATGCGCGACGCAATCGTCACCGTCGAAGTGGCTCTTTCACTCCTTCTCCTTGTCGCTGCCGGCGTCATGGCGCGCACCCTCTACGATCTCGAGCGCACCCCGCTCGGCTTCGAGCCCGACCACCTGGTCACCGCCGAGCTGATGCTCCCCCAGAAGGGCTTCTGGTTCCTCGCCAGCGGCCGCACGCAGGGCGCCAACATCGTCACCACCCTGGTCGACCCCATGCTCACGCGTCTGCGCGCGCTGCCGGGCGTCAGTGCGGTCGGCGTCACGACGGTGCGGCCGCTCCATCCCAACTGGTCCTTCCGCAACCAGGTCCGCTTCGCCGGCCGGCCGAGGAGCGATGAGCAACACGCACAGAGCGCGGACGTGCGCGCCGCCAGCCCCGACTACTTCCGCGCCATGGGCGTCTCGCTCGTCGCTGGGCGGCTCTTCAATGCCACCGACACACCCACCGCGCCCATCGCCGTCATCGTGAATCAGGCATTCACCCGGCAGATCGCCGGTGCGCGCTCGCCCCTCGGCATGCGCCTCCTGGTCGGCGAGGCTGGTCCACGCGAATACGCCACCATCGTGGGCGTGGTCGACGATGCAGTGCAAAGCATCGGCGACCCGGTCAAGCCCGAGATGCTGATCGACTTCGATCAGATGTCGCCCGAGGACGATCTCTACCCCATCCTGGTCGCGTTCCGTCTCGATCTCGCGGTGCGCTCAGCCGCGGACCCATCCTCGCTCATCCCCGCCATCACGCGCATCGTTCAGGAAGCCAACCCGAACATCGCCGTCAACCACGCTGAACTCATGCGCACGTCGGTTACGAATACCATAGGCAGCCAGACCCTGGCCGCGCGCCTGCTCGGCATCTTCGCCATCGTCGCGCTGCTCATCGCCGCTGCCGGCCTGTACAGCCTGCTCGCCTACCAGGTGGTGCAGCAGCAGCGCGACCTCGGCCTCCGCCTCGCCCTTGGCGCGCAACGCAAGGACGTCCTCTGGCTGGTCCTGCGGCGCGCGGTCGTCCTGCTCACCTTCGGCGGGCTGCTTGGCATCGCCGCCTCCTACACCTTCAGCCATCTTGCGCGCCACCAGTTGGCCACGGTGGACCTGCACGACCTCACGCTGGTCGTCGAGCTGGTCACGCTTCTGCTCGCAGCCGCATGCCTGGCCGCCAGCTATCTTCCGGCGCGGCGCGCCGCTCACATCGATCCCATGCAGGCCCTGCGCCACGAATAGGAGTTGTCCATGATCGACATACGCAGTCTCGAACGAAGCTACAAAACCGGTGCCGGCCAGACCTGGGTTCTCCGCCGTATCGACCTGCACATCGAGCGCGGTGAATTCATCACGCTCATGGGACCCTCCGGGGCAGGGAAGTCGTCGCTGCTGAACGCCATCGCGCTGCTCGACGATCAGTGGCAGGGCGAGTACTTCTTCGACAGCGAGCCCGTCCACTCCATGAGCCGCAAGCAGCGCGCCGAGCTGGCCAAGGCACGCATGGGCATGGTCTTCCAGAGCTATCACCTGCTCGACGAGCTCACCGTGGCGGAGAACATAGAGCTCCCGCTCAGTTACAAAAACCTGCCTCGCGCCGAACGCCAGGCCATGGTCGCCGACACGCTCGACCGCTTCAACATCGTCGGCAAAAAAGATCTCTTCCCCTCGCAGCTCTCCGGCGGCCAGCAGCAACTGGTCGGCATCGCGCGTGCTGTCATCCACAATCCGTCGCTCCTGCTCGCCGACGAGCCCACTGGCAACCTGCACTCCGAGCAGGCACGCGAAATCATGGAACTCTTTCGCGATCTCAACCAGCAGGGCACGACCATCGTGCAGGTCACGCATTCAGAATCAAACGCCGCTTACGGCAATCGGCTGCTCGAGGTGCGCGATGGCTGGCTCGTGAAAGACAGCGGCAACCCGCGCCTCAGCGCAGTCCAGGAGTCCACCGCACGATGACCCTTCGATCCGCATCCACGACGGCGGCCGCCCTCGCGTCCCTGCTCGTTTCGCAGTCCACACTCGTTCTGCCCGCGTCCGCGCAATCGCAGGAGCAGGGCTTCCACGTCGCCCTGCCGCACTCGCGCGACCCGTTCTCGATCTACATGCCGGTACATATTCCGGAGCCCAACTTCGCGAACTCCGTGCGGCTCGACAAACTCATCCACGACGGCAAGCTCTACGTCTCACTCGATGACGCCATCGACCTCGCGCTTGAGAACAACCTCGATCTCGTCATCTCGCGCTACAACCTGCCCATCGCCGATGCAGACGTGCTCCGCACCAGCGCTGGCGGTCAGAGCTTCGGTGTGCCCACCGGCGTCGTGCAGAACACGCTCGGCGGCTCCGGCGCGCCCAGCGCCACCGGCACATCGAGCGGCCTCGGCAGCGCGGGCGGCGGCGCCGGCGGCCTCGTGCAGAACACCTTCGGCCTCGGCACCCTTGTGCCCAGCTTCGATCCGCGCATCCTGGCAAACGCCAGCGTGGAGCACGCCACGTCGCCACAGGTCAACCAGGTCACCAGCGGCACCTCGTCGCTCAAGACCAACACTGCCATCGTGAACGCGAGCTACGTGCAGTCCTTTCCCACCGGCACCTCCATCCAGTTCGACTTCGACAACTCGCGCCAGACGCTCAACAGCGTCTTCTCCACACTCAACCCATCGCTCAGCGCCAACTACCGCTTCCTCATCGAGCAGCCTCTGCTCGCCGGCTTCGGCTTCGCGCCCAACCTGCGCTACCTGCGGCTGGCCCGCGACAATCGCAAGGTGTCCGAGATCTCGTTCAAGTCGCAGGTCATCGCGACCACCACGCAGATCGAGAACATCTACTGGGACCTGGTCAACGCCTACCAGGACGAGCAGGTCAAGGAGCGCTCGCTCGCATTCGCAGAAAAATCGCTCGACGATGAACGCAAGCAGTTACAGCTCGAGGCAGTGCCCGCGCTCGACGTCATGAAGGCTGAGGCGGAGGTCGCCACGCGCCAGCAGGACCTCACCGTCGCGAAGACCTCGCTTGAACTGCAGGAATCGTTCATGAAGAACGCGCTCACCCGCAGGCTCGATCAAACGCTCGAAGAGATGCCCGTCGTCCCCACCGCATCGCTCGATGCCTTCCAGCCCGAGGTCGTCCCGCAGGTTCAGGAACTGATCGCGCAGGCAATCAAAAACCGCCCCGACATCAACACGCTCCAGATCAATCAGGACGAGTACCAGATCTCCCGCCGCGCCGTGCGCAACGCGCTGCTGCCCACCGTCAATCTCATCGGCTACTACGCCGGTTCCGGCGTCGGCGGTCAGCCCAACACAAACTTCTCCGGCGGCCCGCCGACCGTGAGCGCCCCCAACGGCTACGGCGGCACGCTGCAGAATGCCTTCAACAACAGCTCCCCCGACTACCTCGCCGAAGTGCAGATCAGCATCCCGCTTCGCAATCGCCAGGCGCGCGCTGACCAGTTCCGCTCGGAGCTTGAGTACCATCAGGCCGAGGTCCAGGTCGAGGAGTTCAAGAAGAACGTCCGCATCGAAGTCCGCAACGCCGCCTATGCGCTTGAGCAGGGTGGCGCGCGTGTCGCAGCAGCGCGCAAGGCACGCGATCTCGCCCAGCGCACCTTCGACATCAAGAAGCAGGAGCAGCAGCTCGGCTCCGGCTCCAACTTCGAGACGCTCACCGCCGAGCACGATCTCGCCATCGCCAGCTCCGCGCTCGCCTCTGCCGAGACGACCTACGAGAAGAGCCGCATCGAGCTCTACCGCGTCACTGGTCAGACCGTCGAGCGGCTCGGCATCTCGCTTCAGGAGGCACGTACAGGCGTCGTCACGCGGCCCGTCTCTGACGCCTCGCAACACCCTGCTGCCGCTGGTGAAGGAGTAAAGTGACCACCAGCATGACCACACCACGACGCGCGCGCGATGTCGCCACATCCGCCAGCACACCGGCTGAGGAGGCGGCACGTCCGCGTCTGCTCATCGCGGACGATCAACCGGCCATCCTCGACGCGCTCGAGATCCTGCTCCGTCCCGAGGGCTACCGCATCGATCGCGCACTCTCGCCCCGCCAGCTCATCGAGTGCCTCGCGAGCGAGACCTACGAAGCCGTCCTGATGGACATGAACTACACGCGCGACACCACGTCTGGCGCGGAGGGCATCGACCTGCTCGCCGAAATCCAGAGCTACGGGTTGCGCCTGCCCATCATCGTCATGACTGCGTGGAGCAGCGTCGAGCTCGCCGTCGAAGCAATGCGCCGCGGCGCAGCCGACTTCATCCAGAAGCCCTGGGACAATGCGCGCCTGCTCACCGTCCTGCGCACCCAGCTCGACCTGCATCGCGTGCAGCGCCAGGCCGACATGCTGGAAGCAGAGAATCGCTTCCTGCGCGCGGACGGGCTGCCCACCCTCATCGCCGAATCGCGCGCCATGCAGCCAGTGCTTGAGATGATTGCGCGCATCGGCCCCTCCGACGCCAACGTGCTCATCACCGGCGAACACGGCACCGGCAAGGAAGTCATCGCGCAGACCCTGCACGCGCTCTCCCCGCGCGCACCGCGCACGCTCGTTGCCGTCAACACCGGCGCGCTGCCCGAGGGCACCTTCGAAAGCGAGATCTTCGGCCACGTCAAGGGCGCCTTCACCGACGCGCGCGCCGATCGCATCGGGCGCTTCGAACTCGCCGATCACGGCACGCTCTTCCTCGACGAGATCGCGAACGTGCCGCTGCGTCAGCAGGCCAAGCTCCTCCGCGTGCTCGAAACCGGCGAGCTCGAACGTGTCGGTTCCTCGAAGACACGCAAGGTCGACGTCCGGCTGCTCTCCGCCACCAACGCCGACCTGCACAAGGAGAGCGAGGAAGGCCGCTTCCGCGCGGACCTCCTCTTCCGCCTCAACACGGTTGAGATTCACATCCCGCCACTGCGCGACCGCCGCGAGGATGTCCCGCTCCTCGCCGGGCACTTCCTCGCGCGCTGGAGCAAGCGCTATCGTCGGCTGCTCGCCGGCTTCGCGCCCCGCGCGCTCGAGATGATGATGCAGTACAGCTGGCCGGGCAACGTCCGCGAACTCGACCACTGCGTCGAACGCGCAGTCCTCATGGCGCGCACCGACAAGGTCGACATCGGCGACCTCAACCTCACCCCGCCACGCGCCGTCGGCAGCAGCGCTCACCTCGACGACATGAGCCTCGAGGCCGTCGAGAGCATCCTCATCCGCAAGGCGCTCGCGCGCGCCCAGGGCAACGTCAGCCAGGCAGCCGAGGCTCTCGGCCTCAGCCGCGGCGCCCTCTACCGCCGCATGGAAAAGTACTCCATCTAAGCCGCCCGCGGCCCCGCTTCACAAACGTAACCTGGCATCGCACGTAGCCCAAGCGCTCGCGAGCAAGGGAAAGTCATAGGTTTGCCCTCGGCACTGCTGCGCATTCAGCACACAGAACAACTCCGGCCATCTTTCGACAGGGTGGAAAGCGTCCCAACGAAGAACCGGAGTAGATGAACGTGAGTCCTAGTTTCGTTCGCCGGCAGGGCCGCCTTTCGTTGCTGCTGGCTCCCTGCGCTGCAGTTGTTCTCGCCACCCTCGGCTGCCATCCGCCTGCTCAGCCCGTCGTGAACAACACCGGCACCGGCGGCCAGGTGCGCGCCTACGCGGGTCCCATGGAGCCAGACGACGGCCAGTGGACTCGCGCGACCAAGGACTACGCCAACACCCGTTACAGCACGCTCGACCAGATCAATCGCTCCAACGTCGCGAGCCTCAAGGTCGCCTGGACCTTCGACACCGGCGTGCCGCGCGGGCAGGAGGCAGCGCCTCTCGTCGTGAACAACACGATGTACGTGGTCACGCCCTGGCCGAACAAGCTCTACGCGCTCGACCTCACCAAGCCCGGCGCTCCGCCGAAGTGGACCTTCGAGCCGAACCCGTCGCCCAACGCCAAGGGCGAAGCTTGCTGCGACTGGGTCAATCGCGGCGCCGTGTTCGACAACAACAAGGTCATCTACAACACTCTCGACGGCTACACCGTCGCGGTCGCCGCCGCTGACGGACACCTGCTCTGGCGCACGCATCTCGCCGACATCCAGAAAGGCGAGACCATCACCATGGCGCCGATGGTCGTCCATAACAAGGTCTACGTCGGCAACAGTGGCGGCGAGTTCGGCGTACGCGGATGGCTCGACGCGCTCGACACCAACACGGGCAAACTCCTCTGGCAGGCGTACAGCACAGGCCCCGATAAAGATGTGCTGATCGGCTCCCGCTTTCACCCCTTCTACAACACGGACAAGGGGCAGGACCTCGGCGTCAAGACATGGCCGCCCGACGCATGGAAGGTCGGCGGCGGCAGCGTCTGGGGCTTCCTCTCCTACGACCCCGCGTCGAACCTCATCTTCTACGGCACCGCCAACCCAGGCCCCTGGAACGCTGACGTGCGCCCCGGCGACAACAAGTGGACCTCCGGCGTCTTCGCGCGCGATGCAGACAGCGGCGAAGCCGTGTGGTTCTACCAGATGTCGCCGCATGACATCTTCGATTGGGACGGCATCAACGAAGACATCCTGCTCGAACTTCCCCTCAACGGGCAGACCCACAAGGTCCTCTTCCGCCCGGACCGTAACGGTTTCATTTACCTCATCGACCGCGGCAACGGCCAGGTGCTCTCCGCCACGTCCTACGTCTACACCACGACTACAACAGGCGTTGATCTCAAGTCCGGCGCGCTGCTTCACGTCGCCGCGAAGGCGCCGCACACCGGGCAGGAGACGCGCGGCATCTGTCCCATGGCGCCCGGCTCGAAGGACTGGCAGCCCTCCTCCTTCTCGCCGCGCACCGGCCTCGTCTACGTGCCCCACGAAAACATGTGCATGGACGAGGAATACACCGCCGTCAGTTACATAGCCGGCACGCCGTACGTCGGCGCGGATGTGCGCTACTACCCGGGCCCCGGCGGCAACATGGGCGAGCTCATGGCCTGGGACCCGATCGCCGGCAAAAAAGTCTGGGCCATCCAGGACAAGTACCCCGTGTGGAGCGGCACCGTCACCACCGCCGGCGACCTCGTCTTCTTCGGCACCATGGACGGCTGGTTCAAGGCCGCCGACGCACGCACCGGCAAACTGCTGTGGCAGTTCAAGACCGGCTCCGGCATCATCGGCCAGCCCATCTCCTACAAGGGCCCGGACGGCAAGCAGTACATCGCCATCCTCTCCGGCGTCGGCGGGTGGCCCGGCGCGATCGTCTCCGCTGATCTCGACACCCGCGACGACACCGCTGCGAACGGCTGGGGATCCGCCATGGCCGGCCTCAAAAAAGCTGTCACCCCGGGAGGGACGCTCTATGTCTTCGCTCTCCCTTAGCGTCGCGCCGTCGTCGCTCTCCCGTGTTGCGGCGTCTTCGCTCTCCCGTAGTGTTGCTGCGTGCGTGGCGCTCGCGGCAGCATGCCTCTTCGCAACCGTCGCCAGCGCTGCACCTCTGCGCATCTGCGCCGACCCCGACGACCTGCCGTTTTCAAATCAGAGCGGCCGCGGCTTCGACAATCACATCGCCATGCTCGTCGCGCAACGGCTGCATCGCGAGCCGGTGTTCGTCTGGGCGCGCAGCCGGCGCGGCTTCCTGCGTGAGCAGTTCAACCGCGGCGCCTGCGACATCCTCTTCGGCGTTCCCGTCGGCGCCAAGGGCCTGGCCACATCCACGCCCTACTACCGCTCCTCCTACGTGTTCGTCACGCCCGTACGCGAGCAGCTCGACATCAGCAGCTTCCGCGACCCGCGCCTCAACGGCCGTCGCATCGGCCTGCAGATCCTCGAGGAAGACATGGCGCCTCCGTCGCTGCCTCTCATCCGCTACGGGCACGCAGCGCAACTCGTCGGCTTCCACTCCTTCGGCAGCGGCCCGGAGCAGCTCCTCCGCGCCGTCGCCACGCGCAATCTCGGCGCCGCCGTCGTCTGGGGACCCATCGCCGGCTACTTCGCGGACCGCGATCGCCTGCCTCTGCGCCTGACTGCGGTCTCACCGGCAGTCGATCCCGCGACGCACATTCCGTTCGCGTTTGACATGGCCGCCGGTCTCCATAAGAAGGACGCCGCACTGCTCGCCGCCGTCAACGCCGCTCTACACACGATTGAGCCGCAGGTCCGGCACACACTCGCCGCATATCACGTCCCGCTTGAGCCGCCCGCGCCATCTGCGAGCGCGGCCGCATCGCTTTCCGCTCGCGCCGGAGGAGAGCTATGACGAAAACGATCATTGCCGGTTACGTTTCGCTCTCCGCTTTGGTGCTGCTCGCCGCCGCTTGCAAGCGAGAGCAGCGCGTCTTCGACCCCGGCGCAGCGGGCAGCCAACTGCCGAGCGGCGTCGCACTCAACAGCGTGCACGCCGGCGGCAGCGTCGCGCCGCCCTCCGGCACCAAATACGCCGACAGCGCCTACGCCGTCAGCGAAGGCAAGCGCCTCTACTCGGCCTACAACTGCGTCGGCTGCCATGCGCACGGCGGCGGCGCCATCGGCCCCGCGCTCATGGATTCGAAGTGGATCTACGGCAGCCGGCCGGAACAGATCTACTCCGACATCGTGCAGGGCCGCCCCAACGGTATGCCCTCGTTCGCCGGCAAGATTCCCGACTACCAGGTGTGGGAGCTCGTCGCGTACGTCCGCTCCATGAGCGGCCAGCTCCCGTCCGACGTCGCGCCCTCGCGCTCCGACGAGATGCCCGTCGTCAGAGCCGAACAGGCCGAGCCCACCGAGCATCCGGAGGACGAGTTCGCCAAGCCCATCCAGCGGAAGGGGCAGCCATGATTGCCTTGGCAGCCCCAATCGTTTTGGCAGCCCCGTTTGCTTCGGCAACCACGGCCCCGCTCACCGCCGTGTGGCTCGTCCTTGTGCGTGGCTTTGAAAACAATCAGACCGCGCTCAGCCCCGTCGGCCCTGGCGCTCTGCACATCGAGCATCAATTCGCGCTGCTCTTCTGGATCACCGCCACCGTCTACTGCCTCGTCCTGATCGCGCTCGTCATCGCGGTTGCGAAGCAGCACAACACGCTCGACACCATGCCCGAGCCGATGCCGACCACCCCGGCCTCCGACCGTCGCGCCACCCGCGGCGTCGCCGCGGCCATGCTCGCCACCGTCATCCTGCTCTTCGTCATGGTCATCGGCTCCTTCCGCACCAGCCGCGCGCTCGGCAGCATGGGCGAGCAGAAGGCGCTCACCATCGAAGTCTACGGACACCAGTGGTGGTGGGAGGTCGTCTACCCCAACGCAGAGGCCGACAAGATCATCCAGACCGCGAACGAAATCCACGTGCCCACCGGCCTGCCCATTCGCATCCACGGCACATCGCGCGATGTCATCCACTCCTTCTGGGTGCCGAACGCGCAAGGCAAGCGCGACCTCATCCCCGGCTATCAGAACGACCTCATGCTGCAGGTCGATCAGCCCGGCCGCTGGCGCGGTCAGTGCGCAGAGTTCTGCGGCGAGCAGCACGCGCACATGTCCTTCTATGTCGTCGCCGAATCGCCTGCAAAGTTCGGCACCTGGCTCAACGCGCAACAGCAGGACGCGCCCACGCCCACTACACCGCAGGCCATGCACGGGCAGCAGGTCTTTCTCACGCACGCATGCGTCATGTGCCACGCCATCCAGGGCACCACGGCCAACGCACGCATGGGCCCGGACCTCACGCACCTCGCCAGCCGCTCCACCATCGCCGCCGGCACGCTGCCCAACACCGTCGGCAATCTCGGTGGCTGGATCCTCAACGCACAAGGCATCAAGCCCGGCGTGCGCATGCCGCCCAACCAGATGTCCGGCTCCGATCTGCAGGACCTGCTCGCCTACCTGGAGACCCTTCGATGACACCGACTGCGGTTTCCACGCAGCAGCGCGAACTCACGCTGGCAGAGCGGCAGCAGGCCGCGCAGCTTGAACACATCTGGCATGAGCCGCGCGGCTTCCTCGGCTGGTTCAAGGCCGTCCACCACACCACCATCGGCCGCCGTTACGCGGTCACCGCGTTCGCGTTCTTCCTCGTCGCCGGCCTGCTCGCCGGCGTCATGCGTCTGCAGCTCGCCTTTCCCGAAGCGCACATCCTGTCGAACGACAAATACAACCAGTTCTTCACCATGCACGGCACGACCATGATGTTTCTGTTCGCCGTGCCCATGATGTTCGAAGCGTTGAGCGTCTATCTCGTGCCGCTCATGGTCGGCACGCGCAACATCGCCTTCCCGCGCCTCAACGCCTACAGCTACTACCTCTACGTCATGGGCGGCATCATGTTCTACGTCGCCTTCCTCTGCAACACGGGTGCGGATCGCGGATGGTTCGCCTACGTGCCGCTCTCCGGGCCCGATTTCGGCCCCGGCAAGCGCCCCGACTTCTGGGCTCAGCTCATCACGTTCACCGAGGTCTCCGCGCTCGCCGTCGCCGTCGAAGTCATCGTCACGGTCTTTCGCCTCCGCGCACCCGGCATGAGCCTCAACCGCATCCCCATCTTCGTCTGGGGGCAGGTCGTCGTCGCCTTCATGGTCATCTTCGCGCTGCCCGGCGTCGTGCTCTCTTCGACCATGCTGCTGCTCGATCGCACCTGCGGCACGCAGTTCTTCAACCCCGCGGCCGGCGGCGATGTCCTCCTCTACCAGCACCTCTTCTGGTGGTTCGGCCACCCGGAGGTCTACCTCATCTTCCTGCCCGGCACCGCCATCGTCTCCACCGTCATCGCGGCCTTCGCGCGGCGTCATATCTTCGGCTATCTCGTGCTCGTGCTCTCGCTGGTCGGCACCGGCTTCCTGGCCTTCGGACTCTGGGTCCACCACATGTTCGCCACCGGTATCCCGCAGATCGCGGAGAACTACTTCACCGCCGCCAGCATGGCCATCGCTATCCCCTCCGGCGCGCAGGTCTTCTGCTGGATCGCCACACTCGCCACCGGCCGCCCTGTGCTCAAGACGCCGCTCTGGTGGGTCATCGGCTTCTTCTTCACCTTCATCATGGGCGGCATGACAGGCATGTTCACCGCCTCGGTTCCCGTCGATCTTCAGGTTCACGACACGTACTTCGTCGTGGCACATTTTCATTACGTGCTCATCGGTGGCGCAGTCTTTCCTCTCTTCGCCGCCTTCACCTACTGGTTCCCCAAGGTCACCGGCCGCATGCTCAGCGACAAGCTGGGCCAGGTCTCCTTCTGGCTCTTCTTCATCGGCTTCCAGATCACCTTCTTCCCCATGCACCTGGTCGGTTTGCGCGGCATGCCGCGCCGCGTCTACACCTACCCGACCGGCAGGGGCTGGACCACCCTCAACCAGGTCGAGTCCTTCGGCTACATCTTCCTCTTCCTCTCTGTCCTCATCTTCCTCGTGAATGTGTATCGGTCACTGCGCGCTGGAGCGATCGCCGGCCCCAACCCCTGGAACGCCGGCACACTCGAGTGGGCCACCACCTCACCCCCGCCCAGTTACAACTTCCTCCACCTGCCCACCGTCAACGGCCGCGAGCCGATCTGGGATGCCGATCCCAATCAGCCCATCGTCGTCGGCCTCGCCACCGATGCTCGGGAAGTCCTCTGCACCCGCACACTCGACGCCGAGCCCGACTCGAAGACCGAGCTGCCCGGCCCCACCGTCTGGCCCTTCCTCGCCGCGCTCGCCACCACCGCCGCGTTCATCGGCTCCATCTTCACGCCCTGGGGCATCACCATCGGCGCCGTGCCCATCGCCATCACGCTCACCGGCTGGTTCTGGCCCACCCGGCAGGAAGCCGAGCGCCGCCGCGCGAGGGACCTATGGCCGAGTTAGCCGCCGAGTTAGTCACCGACCGCCCGGACCGTCCCGTCCTCAACGTCTCGGCGCTCCCGAACGTCGTCTTCGGCACGCGCAGCATCACCTGGCTCGGCATCATCGGCATGATGGCCATCGAGGGCATGGTCTTCGTCCTCACCATCGCGTCCTACTTCTACCTCCACTCGCGCTCGATCGAGTGGCCCCTCCACACCAACCCGCCGGACCTCTTCTGGGGCACGCTCAACCTGGTCGTTTTCCTCGTCAGCGCCCTGCCTAACGAGTGGTATCGCCGCCGCGCGCGCAAAGGCGATCTCCGTGCCGTGCGCATCGGCCTCGCCACGCTCAGCCTCTTCGGCATCGCCAACGTCGTCATTCGCTACTTCGAACTCCGTCACCTCAACACCGACTGGAGCATCGACGCCTACGGCTCCATCGTCTGGATGCTGATGGGCCTGCACATCACGCACCTGCTCACCGACCTGTTCGACACCTTCGTCCTCACCACGCTCTTCTTCCGCAATCCGCTGCTCGAAGGCAAGCGCTTCATGGACGCCAGCGAGAACGCCGACTACTGGTACTTCGTCGTCGTCTCCTGGATCCCGATCTACCTGGTCATCTACTGGGCGCCGAGGTGGCTCCATGCCTGACGCTGCTGCTCCCTCGTCCATCGTCAAACCCGCGGATCCGCCCACTGACCGTAATGATCACGTGCTCTGGCTCGGCCTTCTGCTTGGCCCGCTCGCCGCCTTCATCAACACCGTCTGCGGCTACACCATCGCGCACTGGGTCAATCAGGTTGGCGCCAAGCGCACCGACTACCTGCTCGACGTGTTCGACATCCTGCTCTGCGTCGCGTCGTTCGCCATCGGCTACGCCGCCCACCGCCGCTACTCCGGCGCGCGACAGGACGAGCCACTCGACGGCCGCCGCTCCTTCATGGCCAACGTCGCCATGCTGCTCGCCGTGCTCTGCCTGATCACCATCCTCTTCCAGGCACTCAACATCGTCATCCTGCACCCCTCCGACTAGTTCATGTCACCGCTCGCACAAATCGCACCGCACACCTGGCTCTCCGGCCTCACCACCGAGCCGTGGTCGTGGGAGCCCACCATCTGGATCCCCCTCGCCCTGCTGCTCGTCGTCTACAGCACTGGCGCGCTGCGCCGCGGCTCGCTCGGCCGTCTGCGCTGGCGGCATGCGGCCTTCTTCAGCGGCTGGCTCACATTGCTCCTCGCGCTCGACTCGCCCATCCACGAACTCGGCGAGCAGCTCTTCTCCGCCCACATGCTGCAGCACGAGGTCCTCATCCTCGTCTCCGCGCCGCTCATCGCCGCCTCGCACCCGGGCGCGACCTGCCTCTGGGCCTTCGCGCCCGCACACCGCGCGTCCATGGGCCGCACCCTTCGCGACATCGAACACAACCGCGTCATCGCCTGGTTCACTCAGCCGCTCACCGCGTGGGTGCTCGAAGCCGCCGCACTGTGGCTGTGGCATATTCCCGCGCTGTACCAGGCCACCTTCACATCCGACTGGGTCCACGCCGCGCAGCACCTCAGCTTCTTCCTCACCGCGCTCATCTTCTGGTCCGCGCTCTACGGCGTCGGCCGCTCCGCCATGGGCTACGGCGCCGCCACCCTCTACACCTTCGGCACCGCCGTCCATTGCAGCGCACTCGGCGCCCTGCTCACCTTCTCGCAGGTGCTCTGGTACCCGGCCTACACCCGCACCACCGCGCGCTGGGGGCTCACCCCGCTTGAAGATCAGCAGCTCGGCGGCGTCATCATGTGGGTGCCTTCCGCTGTTACGTTTCTCGTGATCGCGCTGCTGCTCGTCGCGAAATGGCTCGAGGAATCGGACCGCCGCCTGCGATTCGGCTCCGTCGTCGGAGCCCTCAGCCAGCAGCATGGCTCCCTCAGCCCCTATCGTCCCGAGGAGCACTCATGAGACCCGCATCCTCGCTCAGCCTCCTTGCGCTCGCGAGCCTCGCCGCTGTCGGCTGCAGCCGTACCGCGATCACGCCTCCGCCCGACGCCGGGGCCTCCGCCGCCGTGCGCACCTCCGCCTCCGCGCACATGATCCAGTACGGCTGCCCCACCTGCCACGTCATCCCCGGCGTCCCCGGTGCCGTCGGCAAGGTCGGGCCCTCGCTGGACGGCCTCGCGCAGCGCTCCTATCTCGCCGGCGTGCTGCCCAACACGCCCAACGATCTGCAGCGCTGGATCATGCACCCGCAGCAGTATCGTCCCGGCTCCGCCATGCCGGAGATGCATGTCTCCGCCCAGGACGCAGCCGAGTTCTCCAACTACCTCGAGCCGAGCCAATAGCGCCCCGTTATGCAATCGCACCTGTTGCTTGAAGCCGCCGGAGCGCTCCTCGTGCTCTACGGCCTCACCCAGGTCTATCGCGACATCTTCCACCCCACCCAGTCCGGCACGCTCAGCGACTCGATCGGCGCCCTCTACTCCGCGCTGCTGCGTCACACCCGGCTGCGCTCCTCCATCGGCCCGCTCGCGCTCGTCAGCGTCATCATCGCGTGGGCCTTTCTGCTCACGCTCGGCTTTGCGCTCATCTACACCGGCCTGCTCACCACGCACTTCTCGGATACGGACCGGCACATTCCGGCCGGATCGTTCTTCCATCTCCTGCTGCGCGGCATCTACATCTCGCTCGGCTCCTTCGACACCTTCCAAACCTTCGACCTCGCGCCCACATCCGACTGGCTTCGCCTCACGGTCGCCGTTGAAGGGCTGATCGGGATCTCCATGATCACCGCCAGCGTCTCCTGGACCGTGCTCCTCTATCCCGCGCTCGCCCGGACCCGCTGGTTCGCGCGCTGCGTCTCCACCCTCCTCGAAGCAGAGCGCCGCACCGGCCTCTCGCCCGTCCAGCTCGGGAGCAGCGTCGCCCTCTTCGGGCTCGTCGAGCAGGTGCTCAACTACCGCATCGACATGGTGCTCTTTCCCATCCTGCTCAACTTCCATGCGGAGGAAGAGGCGGCGACCCCGTCGAAGATCCTCCCGGAGCTGCTTCGCTACGCCAGGGCGGCGGCCGCGGATCCGCGCCCGGAGACGCGCTTCGCCGGTGTCGAGCTCTGCATCGCGCTCCAGACCCTCTCCGAAACCATCGGCTCCCGGATCCTCGGCGCGCCATCCGGAGATGAGGCACACGCCGACCCTGCCGTGATCTTCGACGACTTTCAGGAGAAGTAGAACTTTCAGGAGAAGTAGACCTCTTCGCGGCCCCACCGCCGGTACGCTCGCGCAACTCCGCCGGGAGATATCATGGACTCGCTTCCACGCGGAAACGAGGTCGGCAGAGCTATGGCATCGAGCCCGCACAAGAGCGCGCCGGACGACTCGACCTCCGCCACGCCTCCTGTCGATCCTCCTGCCGCGCCGGCGGAAGCTCCACGCCGCAGTCGCATCCCCGGCATTCGCATTCACGGCTCGGCGCGCTCCGGTCCGCTCGCCCCCACGGTTCGCGTGCGGCGCGGCATGCGCTTCGAGGCCAGGCTCCAGCTCATCGCGGCGCTGCTCGCGCTCCCCGGCCTGCTCGTCACCATCGGGCTGCTCTGGTCGCGCCACGCGTCCAGCACGCTCTGGATCACGCTGCTCGCCGTCATCCTCTTCGCCACGCTGCTGCTGTTCAGCATGCTGCTGGAGCACGTCATCCGCCCGCTGCAGACGCTCACCAACGTCGTCAGCGCGCTCCGCGAGGATGACTACGCCTTCCGTGCGCGCGGCTCCGCCACCGGCGACGTGCTCGGCGAGATGGCGCTCGAAGTTAACGCACTTGCGGACATGCTGCAGGCGCAGCGCTCGGGCGCGCTCGAGGCCTCCGCGCTGCTCGGCCGCGTCGTCGGCTCCATCGACGCACCCGTGCTCGCCTTCGATGTGGAAGGCATGCTGCGCCTCCTCAATCCCGCGGCGGAGCGCGTCTTCTCGCTCACCACGCTCGACAGCCTCGGCCAGCCTGCGGACGTGCTCGGCCTCGCCGACGTGCTCGCGCAGCCCGACGAAGGCATCTTCGACTTCGATGACGAAGGCCGCGGCACGCGCTGGGTCGTCCACCGCAGCAGCTTCCGCCAGCGTGGCGTGCCGCACGCCTTGCTGCTGCTCACCGACGTCAGCGCCGCGCTCCGGGAAGAGGAGCGGCAGGCCTGGCGGCGGCTCATCCGCGTGCTCGGGCATGAGATCAACAACTCGCTCGCGCCCATCAAGTCCATCGCCGGCACTCTGCGCGCGCAACTGCTCTCAGGCACCGCCACCGATGAAGATCTCGAGCGCGGGCTCAGCATCATCGAGAGCCGCGCCGACGCGCTGCAACGATTTGTGCAGGCCTACCGGCAGCTCGCGCAATTGCCACCGCCAAGGTTGCAAATGGTGCCCCTGCGCCCGCTCGTCGAGCGCACGCTCGCTCTCGAACAGCGCCTCCGCCCCGAACTCCGCGGCGGCCCCGACCTCACCCTCAGCATCGACCCCGACCAGATCGAGCAGCTCCTCATCAACCTCGTCCGCAACGCCGTCGAAGCCGCGCTCTCCCGCTCCACCAGCCGCCCGCGCGTCGAGGTCGCCTGGCAGCTCGAGTCGGGCGACGTCGTCCTCTCCATCGACGACAACGGCCCCGGCATCGCCAACGACTCGAACCTGTTCGTGCCCTTCTACACCACCAAGAGCGGCGGCACCGGCGTCGGGCTCGCGCTCGCCCGGCAGATCGTCGAAGCGCACGCAGGGTCGGTGCGCCTCATCAACCGCCCAGCCGGCGGCGCACGCGCCCTGGTCACCCTGCCTGTCGTGAAACAGCGCGCGGCCGATCTCGAGCCGCAGGAACTCCCGGCCCGCGTCTAGCGCTCGCGCCTGCACCCCGCCCTTAGTTCTCTAGTGAGCTGGAATCTCTGCCGACTGGTGCTGCTGTGGCACGCGGCCACTCAGGAAATCGATCATCCGTGGCCCGATGCGATTCGCGCACTGCCCCGGCGCCAGGTGTCCGCAGCCGTCGTAGATCTCGAGCACCGAGTCCGGAATCTGGGAGTGCATCGCAATCCCCGCGGACAGCGGGATCAGGTGATCCTGCTTGCCCCACACGATCAGCGTCGGCACCGTCAGCGAGCGGAGCTTTCCGTCCAGCAGGTCGTCGCCCTTGAACATTGATCGCGCGCTGCGATCCACCACCCAGTTCAGCGACTGGAACTTGCGGATCATGTCCTCCGCCAGGAAGTCCGGCGGATCGCCCCCCTGCGGCATCAGCATGCGATACAGCCGCCGCACGGCAGGGATCGTCGTCGGCTCGAAGTCGAACACCGTGAATGTCGGCGCAAAGCGAATGCCCGCCGCATCGCACAGCACCAGCCGGCCGATGCGATCCGGCTCGTCGAGCGCAACACGCGCCGCCACCCATCCGCCCATCGACCAGCCCACCAGGTCCACCTTCTGGATCTGCTTCTGCTTCAGAAACGCTTCGACGATCCCGGCTTCCTGCGGGATCGAGTACGACGCATTCGTCGGCCGCGCCGACCTCCCATACCCGAGCAGGTCGATCGCATACACATGGAAGCCGCTCTGCTTCAACTGCGGCATCAGGTTGGACCAGTCCTCCGCCCGGCTGCCCAGCCCATGGACCAGCAGCACCGGGGTGCCGCTGCTGCTACCACCTTCGTAGTAGTGAATGCTCTCGCCGTCGATCGTCGTGAACTCGTTATGGAAGCCGGCATATGCCAATCGCCCCCGGGTAATCATTTCAATTACCTCAAGCGGGTTCCGCCACACAAAAAGCGCCCCCAGGAGGAACAAAAAGGCCATGATTGCGACCGAAATACCGTACGTACGCCATTGCAATTCGCCACGTTTCGGCAGGGAAGAGTGGGTGCGCTGGCTCTGCGAAGGCTGCGAAACGCGGCCAGAACGGGCGTTATTGCGCCGCTTGCGGCCCATCCCCGGCCGGGGTGCCATGGTGCTCAAGAGAACCAGTCCTCCTTGTTACTTACGCAGCCCGCGCGCCTGCTCGATCGCTTTGCGGATCACGCTGAGCGTAAACGGGCGTACCGGAATCGCACCATGCCCCGTCAGTTCTCCCCACGCCGCCCATCGCACCTCGGTCGCGTCGCTGGCCGAGGCAAGAGTGCCCCCCAGCACGCGGCAGCGATAGTCGATCAAAACGTAATGAAAACGCACTCGCGCGGGTGCTTCGTCACTCTGTGAGATGTGATCGAACACGGCGACGATCTCGAGCGGCTCCACCTCGAGTCCCGTCTCCTCGAAAACCTCGCGGCGCACGCCGTCCTCGAGCCGCTCGCCCAACTCCAGCGCACCGCCCGGCAGCGACCACTCGCCCAGCAGCGGCTCCTGCCCGCGCCGCACCAGCAGCACACGCAACTCGTCATCGAGAACAATTGCGCCCACCCCGGCGATCGGGGCAGCAGGGAACTCACGCTGCATCGGGCTCAGCTCTCGCTCAGCGGGCGGCCGTGCTCTTCGCCGAAGACGGTCCGCGACGACGAGAAACGCCCACCGGAGAACTTCTCCGCCCCACTTCCATGCCCGATTCCGAGCAGCGCTACCGTCACGTAGCTGAGCGGCAACTTCAACGCATCATGGATCTTGTCGGGCTCAAAGCCTTCCATCGGCGCGGTGTCATAGCCCAGCACCTCGGCCATCAGCATCATGTGGGTGAAGGCGATCATCACCTGCCGATTCAGCCACATGGCGATGTTGGGGTGCTCGGACAGGTAGGGCGGAATGTTGGTCCGCGCCTGCTCGGCGTAGTTTTCCGGCATGCCGTTCTCACGGCCCATGCGCAGCATTTCGTCCAGATCGCCATTGCGCCAGCCATCTGCATCACCGCAGGCCACGATCACCGCGCTGGCCTCGCCTACCTTTGGCTGATTGAAGCAGGCACTGCGCAGTCTGCGCTTCTGCTCCGCGGAGCGCACCACGACGAACCGCCACGGCTGCAGATTGTAGGCACTGGGCGCCTGCAGACCGGCATTCAGGATGCGGCGCAGATCATCCATCGGCATCGGCCGGCCATCAAAGGTCGGCGTCGCGCGGCGGTCCTCAATGGCCTTCGAGAGCGGCTTCTCCGTACTCATGCGATCTTGATGCAGAACTCTTTCTGCCGTTTGAACGGCGATACCTCGCGTTCTACCTTAGCTCTTCGGGATGGCGCTCATCGGCTGCTCAAGCGAGAACGGCGCACCGCCAGCAGCCGGGTCGGCAAACACCCAGAGTCCGTGGAAGGCGTCCCGCAGCTCCGGATGGAGCGCCAGCAGACCGCGCATCACAGCGATCGTCTGCGTGCGCGCGGCGACCGGATCAGTCGTTCCGGTCGCCGCGTAGTGCGCCACTAGGTCGAGCCCGCCCAACTGGTCGTCCGTCCGCAGGCTGGTCACGCGGTAGATCGCGCCATCCACGTTCACCGGCAGCGGCTCCGCTCCGGGCAGGTCCTTGGGCCGGGCTGCCTGCTGCTCGTCATTCAGTTTCTCGAGATTTGTGCTCGAAAAGAAGCCCGCCGGCTGCAGCAGGTAGCTCGCCGTCGCGTAGTAGAACCAGGCATTCCAGCCCTGCTTCTGCTGCGCGTACGTGCGCGCCTGGCGCCAGTACCAGAGCCCGTCATGGCCGGCTACAGCGAGCGGCTTGGGGAAGAACCCGGCGAGCTGCCACGGCCCGTTTGCCGCTCCCTGCTGCAGGAGTAAAGAGAGTTGCTGCGGCTTGGCCACACCGGTCGCATGGAGCAGGGCGAACGCAAACTGCCCCGGAGGCAGATGCTGGATCGAGAACGTCGTGTGCGTGATGTTGTCGGGCGAATCGCAGAAGAACTGCGTCTGCTCATCCCCGGGTTTGGCATCGCCCGCGTCCAGGCGGTAGACGGCATCCACGGTCAAGGTGGCCCCCGTCATCAGCGGCGTCAGGGCGGAAGAGGCGTTGGCGATGGCGTCGAAATGAGCTGCAACGTCGGGCACCGTCGCGGCCCTCAGGTCGGCCGTACGGCCCGACTGGACATCGCGCCCGATCTGCTGCGCCGCCTGCACAATCGCCGAGCGTTCCGCCTCGTTCATCGCCGCCTGCGTCTTGCACGACACGCCAAGCGCGGGCAGTGCCAGGGAGAGCAGGGAAGTCGCAGCCAGAACACGGGTTGCCCGGGGCACAATCATGATCGGATCACCACTCGTCACAAGCCTTACTTCACCACACCGGCCTATTCCCGCGCAAAGCGGCAGGGTGCGAGCGCTTCGGCGGCTTGTGTAGTCTATTGAGTGACGAAGGAGACTGCGATGCTGTCTGGCCAACCCCGTCTCTTATTCATCCCGGCGCGCACATTGCCCCGGCTCGCCATCAGCCTTGCCGCGGTTGCGGTGTTTGGCGCCGGCGCTGTCGCCCAAGTGGCCACGCAGCCCGCCGGCCCCGTCGCTCCTTCCGTCAACGCCCCTGCCGCTCCGGCGGGGAATCCCGCGAAGACTGCGCATCACGCGGGCCGCAAAAAGTCTGCCGCCAAGGTCGAAGCTCCTGTTGAGCCCCCACCTCCGGCCGCACCGCTGCCACCTCCCAATGAATTGCAGCAGCCAGCCGTTCCGGCCGTGGTCACTGTTGGCAAAGACGAGCTGGCGGTGAGGGCAGACAATGCGAGCCTGTCACAGGTCCTGCATCAGATTTCGTCGCAGACAGGGATGAAGCTGGATGGCGGCGTGAACGGGGACGATCGCGTCTTCGGCAGCTTCGGCCCAGGGGCACCCAAAGAGGTGCTGACCTCGCTACTGAACGGAGCGGGCTACAACCTGGTGATGGTGGGCGATCTGCCCAACGGAGCCCCGCGTGAGCTGCTTCTGTCGCGCAGGACTGCCGAAGGCAGCGCACCTCCGTCTGCCAATCCGCAGCCGCAGAGCAACGACAACGAAGAGGACAACAGCAATGATTTCGAGGAGGCGCCCTCGCCGCCCTCGATCATGCCCGCCGAGCCGCCGCCCCAGGGTCCGGGTGCCGGTGTTCCGCCCCAGGGGCGCACACCGCAGCAGATCTTCCTCGAGCAGCGGCAGCAGCAGCAACAACAGCAGCAGAATCCGCAACCACCGCAGTAGCGATTGCTCAGCAGCCCCGGCCAGCAGCCCCGTTTAGATCGGAACGGTAGAGAGTGGGACGGGCGTCGTTGCTACGACGCCTGGACCTGCACCTGCACCGAGTCCACTACCTTGCTGGACGCAACCGGATGCAGCGAGCGGGAATGCATGCGCAGCAGGGCGAAGATCCCCTGGCAGCAGGAATAGGCGAGAAGAACGCCAAACGCAAGAGCGGCAAGTACGGCACAAGTCAAACCAACGAAGTTCATCGCGTCCATAGTTCGATTCCCATTTTTCTGGCTGCGCCGCGGATCGAGCCGGGTCAGCCGTCGAGTCAACTGCCAACTGCTAAGGTGTTCATCGTCACGAATGAGGAAGCGCTTGAGTCGCTTCTCATCTGTTCTTGTCAAACGTGCCGGCACTTCTGTTGGAGGCAGCCAACGCCATTGTTACGGTGCGTTGACCCTCGTTTCTATTGCCGACTAAGATACGTAGAGCGGCAGCCTTCGTCGCCGCCTTTCCTGCGCGGTCCCATTACTTCGGCGTCTTCGATTCCTGGCAACCCGCAAGCGAGTTGACTGCAATATCACGCATGCCGATTACCCACATCACGGTTCGCGGCGCCCGCCAGCACAATCTGCGCGATATCAGCGTGCAGATCCCGCGCAACACCCTCACCGTCATCACCGGACTATCCGGCTCCGGCAAATCCTCGCTTGCCTTCGACACCATCTACGCCGAAGGGCAGCGCCGTTACGTCGAAACGCTCTCTGCCTACGCCCGGCAGTTCCTCGATCAGATCGAGCGGCCCGATGTCGACTCCATCGAGGGCCTGAGCCCTGCGATCTCGATCGAGCAGAAGACCACCAGTCGCAGTCCGCGCTCCACCGTCGGCACTATCACGGAGATCTACGACTACCTCCGCCTGCTCTACGCCTCGGTCGGCACGCCTCACTGCCCCAACTGCGGCCGTCCTATCTCTCGCCAGTCCGCCGAGCAGATCGTCGAGCGTGTGCTCGCGCTGCCAGCCGGCGAACGGCTGATCGTCTACGCGCCTATCGTCCGCGGTCGCAAGGGCGAGTTCAAAGATCTGCTCGACATGCTCGACCAGCAGGGATTCAAGGCCCGGGTGGATGGCGAGGTCCGTGACCTGGCCGACCCCATCTCGCTCGAAAAGCGCAAGAACCACACCATCGAAGCCATCATTGACCGCGTCATCCTGAAGCCCGGCGTCGAGAAACGTCTCGAAGCAGCGATCGCGAAGTCATTGCAGCTTGCAAATGGTCTGGTCCTGATCGGAACCGCGAATGGAGAGACGCTTTACTCCTCTTCCATGGCGTGTCCCGATTGCGGACTCGATGTCCCTAAGTTGGAGCCGCGCAGTTTTTCCTTCAATAGCACGTACGGGGCATGCCCGGAATGTCACGGCCTCGGCAGCATTTACGACTTCGACGCGGCCAAGGTTGTTGTTGACTGGTCGAAGCCGCTGCTCGAGGGCGCGCTCGGCCCCGGCTCCGGCTCGCAGTACTTGGCGCGGCTGGTCAAACTTGCCGCACAGAAGTACAAAATCCCGATTCAGAAGCCGTTCGAGGAACTCACCGAAAAGCAACAGGAGATGTTGCTCTATGGTCCCGGCGCAGAGGCTCCGCGCACCGGTTTCCATGGCGTCTTTCAGTGGCTGCGGGATTCGCTCGAAGAATCGAAGTCCGACAGCTACCGCGAGTGGCTGCTCGGCTACATGTCGGCTGCGACCTGCCCGGCCTGCCACGGCAAGCGCCTGCGTCCCGCTTCGCTCGCCGTGAAGGTGCAGGAGCTCTCGATTGCAGACTTCACCAGCCTGCCGCTCAACCGCGCGCTCACCGCGGCGCGCGCGCTCTCGTTCAGCGATCGCGAGGCGCTCATCGCGGAGCGCCTGCGTCGCGAGGTCATCGAGCGGCTCGAATTCCTGAACGCGGTGGGGCTCTCGTACCTCTCGCTCGATCGGAATGCTGCCACGCTCTCCGGCGGCGAAGGCCAGCGCATCCGGCTTGCGACGCAGATCGGCTCGCGCCTGCGTGGCGTGCTCTACGTGCTCGACGAGCCGTCGATCGGACTGCACCAGCGCGACAACCAACGCCTGATCACTGCTCTCGAATCGCTGCGCGACCTCGGCAACACAGTGCTCGTCGTCGAGCATGACGAGGACACGATCCGCAGCGCCGACTATGTCCTCGACCTCGGCCCGGGGGCAGGCAAGCTCGGCGGCTATGTCGTCGCGGAGGGCACGCCGCAGCACATCATGGAGACACCGGAGTCGCTGACGGGGCGTTACCTGTCGGGCGAGACTGGCATCCTGCACCGACTGGCGCCGCGACCCGTGGGCAATGGCTGGATCACGGTCGAGGGCGCGAAGAGCCACAACCTGCGCAACGTGACCGCGCGCTTTCCGCTCAACGTCATGACGGTCGTGACTGGCGTCTCTGGTTCGGGCAAGAGCACGCTTGTCAACGACATCCTCTACCGCTCACTAGCGCAGACGCTCTACGACTCGCGTGAGGCTCCGGGTGAGCACAAGGCCATCAAGGGTGTTGAGCAGATCGACAAGGTCATCCGCATCGACCAGTCGCCGATCGGCCGCACGCCGCGCTCGAACCCGGCGACCTACACCGGCGTGCTCTCGGCCATCCGCGACATCTTCGCGATGCTGCCCGAGTCGCGCGAACGCGGCTACAAGCCGGGGCGCTTCTCCTTCAACGTGACGGGTGGTCGCTGCGAGGCCTGTCAGGGCGATGGGCAGAAGCGTATCGAGATGAACTTCCTGCCCGACGTCTACGTCATCTGCGATGTCTGCAACGGGCGGCGTTTCAACCAGGAGACGCTCGCGGTCAAGTTCAACGGCTACTCCATCGCGGACATTCTCGACCTCGCCATCGAAGATGCTCTGCCCGTCCTCAAGGACATCCCGCAGGTGCGGCAGAAGCTGCAGACGCTGGTCGATGTGGGGCTCGGCTACGTGCACCTCGGGCAGGCCGCGACGACGCTTTCCGGCGGCGAGGCGCAGCGGATGAAGCTGGCCCGGGAGCTCTCGAAGCGGCAGACCGGCAAGACGCTCTACGTGCTGGACGAGCCCACCACCGGGCTGCACTTCGACGACGTGCGCAAGCTGCTCGAGGTGCTGCACCGGCTGACCGACCTGGGCAACACGGTGCTGATCATCGAGCACAACCTCGACGTGATCCGTAATGCCGACTGGATCCTCGATCTTGGACCGGAGGGCGGTGAGGACGGCGGCAGCATCGTCGCCGAGGGCACCCCTGCGCAGGTCGCGCAGGTCTCCGGCTCGCACACGGCCGAGTTCCTGCGCCGCTACTACCCGCTTACGGAGAGCAGCGCTGCCGCCCCCTCCAGCAACGGCGGTGAGGGCCAGTCAGGGGCTCCCGCTGTAAAGAAGAGCACCCGTCGGCGTTCTGTTACAGTCCAATAGAAATCCGGCCGGATTCGCTGCAGATCGGCTGGCTACTGCTCGACTCTGCACCCGCCGGAGTCGCCTGCGAGAGACGCGCGATGCCGATTGATCCCAGTCATCTGCCCCCTTCCGACTCCGGACCCGCTACCTACGACGTGTTCCCCTCCGGCGGGCAGGATCATGCTCCGCTGCCCGTTGTCACGATCGAGACCGCGCCCCTGCCTGCGGCGGTGCCGAACCTCGGTCACTCCGCACTCTTTGCCGTTTTCGTTTTGCTTTCCGGCGTACTGGCGGCGGTCCCGTCCGGGCTCAGCCTGCACTACGCGACACGCCTGCTGCATGAAAGCGGCGACAAGCTGACCACCGATCCGCGCTTCCTGCTGCCGGTGGAGGCGCTGATCTACGGCATCGCGGTCGCTGCCAGCATCCTCATCTTCCCGCGCATCTGGGGCCGCTCCTTCGGCCAGGGCGTGCACTGGCGCGCGGTTCACACCAGCAAGCGGTGGTGGCTGCTGGTGGGCATCGGCGTGGTCACGAGCGCGGTGGTGCAGGTACTGTCGAACTTCCTGCCCATTCCAAAAGAGCTGCCGATCGACAAGCTGTTCACGCAGTCCCTCGGTGTGTGGCTGATCGCCATCTTCGGAGTGACCATCGCACCAGCGTTTGAAGAACTCGCCTTCCGCGGCTTTCTGTTGCCCTCGCTGGCGACCGCATGGGACTGGGTCGCGCAGCGCGGCAGCCGTGCCCGCGCCAAGGCCACCGCAGTGAGCGAATGGGAGCAGCAGGCTGCCACCTACGCCACACTGCCGCCTGTGGGCGCCAGCGTCTTCCATCGCTACGCTCACGGCGATGGCGACCGGGAGAGCGCTCTCTCGAGCGATCCCGCGTGGAGCATGCCCGCGATCGTCTTTTCGACGGTCATCACCAGCATCGGCTTTGCTCTGCTGCATGGCGCGCAACTCGCGCACTCCCTCGCGCCGCTCGGCGTGCTGTTCGTCGTCAGTTGCGTGCTCTGCATCACGCGGCTGCGCTTCCACTCGCTGGCCGCCAGCACCGTGGTTCATTCGATGTACAACCTGACCATCTTCGCCATGTTGTTCATCGGCACAGATGGCTTCCGTCACTTGGATAAGGTGGGGAAGTGAGCGCCTCCAACCCGTCGCACCGTCAGCAACTGCTCACCCTGCTGGCTCGGCAGTCGTTCAAGCTGGGTGATTTCAAGCTCGCCTCGGGCGCACGCAGCGACTACTACATCGACTGCCGCACCACCACGCTTGACGCCGAAGGCGCGCGCCTGACCGGCCTTGCCATCCTCGACCTGCTGGCCGAACACCGGCTGCATCCGCACGCAGTCGGCGGGCTCACAATGGGGGCGGATCCGATCGTCTCCGCTGTATCGATCGCCAGCGCGCAACGGCGTGTCGAGGGCGAGAGCCAGCGGCTGGTTCATGGTTTCCTGGTGCGCAAGGCAGAGAAGCAGCACGGCACCGGGCGTCGGGTCGAAGGCTTCGTGGAGGAGCAGGCACCGGTGCTCATCGTCGATGACGTGTGCACGACGGGTGGCTCAACCATCACCGCGATTGAGGCCGCACACGCGGCGAACATGCGCGTGGTCGCGGTGGTCTGCCTGGTCGAACGCACGGAAGCGGGCGGACGTCCCGCGGTCGAGGCAGCCGCACCGGGAGCGCCGTTTCTGCGCCTGTTCACTGCCGACGATGTTCGCGCCGAGCACGTGAAGCACATGCCGATGTAAAGCTGCAAGTCAGCCAGTTGGCAGACTCAGCAGAGTGTCATCCTCAGCGCAGCGATGGACCTGGATGGCAGTCGCTACTCCGCGCCCGGCGACCACACGTAAGCGCCTGGCTGCGGCAACCCGAAGTGCGCGAGCACACGCTGCACGAACGAACGCACCATCTCCTCGGTTGTCCGCGGCTCGTTGTAGAACGACGGGATTACCGGGAAGATGGTCGCGCCAGCGTCCGCCGCAAGCTGCATGTTCCGCAGATGGATTTTGTTGAGCGGCGTCTCGCGCACGCACAGGACTAGCGGCCGCCGTTCCTTCAGGCACACATCCGCCGCGCGTTCGATCAGGTTGCCGGCCATGCCGTTCGCAATGCCAGCCAGCGTGCCCATGGAACAGGGAAGCACGATCATGCCCGCGCACGGATAGCTGCCACTCGCAATCGAAGCGCCGATGTCATTCTCGACGTGCTGCTTTGTCTTACGCGCCGGTGTGCCCAGCAGCTTGGTGATGAGGTCGTTGCGACCAGAGAGGTGCAGCTCCTCCGCGATCACGCGCAACGCGCTTTCGCTGGCAACGAAGTCGACTCCTGTCACACGCTCATCGACTTCGAGGGCGCGGAGCATCTCGCGTCCCAGGGCCGCGCCGCTCGCTCCTGTTACCGCGACGGTGACATTCATGCGTGGACAGCATCGGTCTTCGCTGCCGACGCCGTGCTCTCGTTTTGCAGCACGCGCGCAAAGATCGCATCCACATTGCTGAGTTGGCGGTTCAGGTCGAAGGCTCGCGCCAGCTTCTCTGGCGAGAGGCGCTTCGTGATCTCCGGCTCCTCCGTGACCAGGTCGCGAAAGACCAGTTCCTCGCGCCACGCACGCATGGCATGGGACTGCACCAGCCGATACGCATCCTCGCGAGACATGCCGGCCTCCGCCAGGTCGAGCAGCAGCTGGCCGGAGAAGATCAGCCCGCCCGTGCTCTCAAGATTGCGCAGCATGCGCTTCGGGTACACCAGCAGCTTGTCGATCAGCGAGGTCGTCTTCGCCAGCAGGTAGTCCGCGAGGATAGTCGAGTCGGGGAAGATCACCCGCTCCACCGACGAGTGCGAGATATCCCGTTCGTGCCAGAGCGCTACGTTCTCGAACGCTGCCTGGGCATTCGAGCGAACCACGCGCGCCAGCCCGCTGATCTGCTCACTCGTGATCGGGTTGCGCTTGTGTGGCATCGCGCTAGAGCCCTTCTGCTTCTCGGAGAAGAACTCCTCGGCCTCGCGCACCTCGGTGCGCTGCAGATGGCGGATCTCCGTCGCGATCTTGTCGAGCGTCGCTGTCAGCACTGCGAGCGTTGCGATGTAGTGCGCGTGCCGGTCACGCTGGATGACCTGTGTCGCCACCGGTGCGGGCGTCAGGCCCAGTCGCTCGCAGATGCGCACCTCGTGCTCGGGCTTCAGATGGCCGAACGTGCCCACTGCGCCGGACAGCTTGCCGACGCGCATGTCCTCTGCGGCAGCATCGAAGCGAGCCAGGTCGCGGCCGATCTCCGCATACCAGTTCAGCAGCTTCAGTCCGAACGTGGTCGGCTCGGCATGGATGCCGTGTGTGCGGCCGATCGTCGGGGTGTGCTGGAACTCGAGCGCGCGCCGCTTCAGCACCTCGCGGAGTGCCACAATCCCCTCACGCAGCAGCGCCGACGCGGCCTTCACCTGCAGAGCCTGCGCCGTGTCGACCACATCGTTTGAGGTCAGGCCGTAGTGCAGCCAGCGCGCTTCGGGGCCGATCCTCTCTCCCACGGCCGTGGTGAACGCGATGACATCATGCTTCACCTCAGCCTCGATGTCCTGGATGCGGGCGACGTCGAAGTCGCCGCGATCGCGAATCGCCGCGGCCGCCTCGCGCGGCACGAGGCCGAACTCGGCCAGTGTCTCGGAGGCAGCCACCTCCACCTTCAGCCACATGCGATACTTCGACTCGTCGGTCCAGAGCGCTCCCATGGCGGGGCGCGTGTAACGTGCGATCAAGGCTCGTCTCTCCCGGGTGAACCCACCATTCTACTGGTCGCGCATCCTACCCATCGACCTCACGCAAAATCGCGCCGCGGGCGCACAAGGAGACAGGCATGGCAGACCAAGGCAGCATGGCAGACCAGCAGAGTGGCGAGACGATGGTGACGATTGAGCGCTATACAGACATGCTTCAGGCCGAGTTGGCCAAAGGGCGGCTCGAGGCCTCCGGCATTGACTGTTTTCTCTCCGGTGAAAATGCCGGCCTGCTCTACGGCAACGGACTCGACGCCGTGCAGTTACAAGTAGCTTCCGCGGACGAAGAAGACGCGCGCGCGATCCTGAACGATCCCGGCCCGGCCGACGGCGATGTGACCAGCGTGGCCTGAGCGGCTACGCGGCCACGCCGAAGAGCTCACTCATCTCGCGATAGAGAAAGCCCTGCCCCGGGCGGTAGGGCTGCACCCAACGGCCGTCGATCACAAACTGCGGAATGGCCCGTTTGCCCACATTGCGGACGACCTCTTCCGCCGCGCCGGGCACGGCTTCGATATCGATCTCGGTGAAGGCGATCCGGTGTTCGGCGAGGAAGCGCTTCGCTTCGCGGCAGTCACGGCACCAAGAGGCGGAGTAGACGAGGATCTGCATGGGGCGCATCATACGCCGCCGATTGCGCGATTGTGAATGCCAGGTGACGAACGACGCCGCTCGAAAAACTCCCGTAACAGCCGCGCACACTCTTCGGACATTACCCCTGGCACCACAATCATCGTGTGGTTCAGCAGGGGATGATTCAGGACGTCCAGCACCGACCCGGCCGCGCCAGCCTTAGGGTCGTGTGCGCCATAGATAAGCTGATCCACGCGCGCATGGATCAAGGCCCCCGCGCACATGGCGCATGGCTCAAGGGTGGCTGCCACTGTGCATCCGTTTAACCGATAGTTGCCGAGGACTGCTGCCGCTGCGCGTAGCGCAACGACCTCGGCATGAGCGGTGGGATCGTTGTCCCGCAGCACTCGATTCTGACCGCGTGCGATGATCGCGCCCTCATGCAGCACAACGGCGCCGATGGGCACCTCACCCGCAGCCTCTGCTGCACGGGCCTCACCGAGCGCAGCTGCCATCGCGTCCGTTGAGGAGAGCGCCATCACTCTGCAGCCGGCTGCTGCTGCGTCATGCAGTGCAGTGCACCCAGACCCCAGATGAAGTCGAGGCAGTGGATGCCGACCACGCGCCGGTGCGGAAACAGCTCCGCCAGCGTGTTCAGCGCATGCCGGTCGTTCGCGTCATTGAAGGTTGGCACCAGCACCAGCTCGTTCGCGATGTAGAAGTTGGCGTAGCTCGCCGGCAGCCGTTGCCCTTCGAAGACAACAGGTGAGGGAAGTGGCAGCTCGACGATGCGGAATGGCTCGCCATGGCGTGTGCGCGCAATGCGCAGCCGATCCAAATTTTCGAGCAGCGGCAGGTGATTCTCATCCGCCGGATTCGACTCAACCACGGTGACGATTGTGTTGTGATCGACGAAGCGCGTGATGTCGTCCACGTGCCCGTGCGTGTCATCGCCGGCAATCCCGCGGTTCAGCCACAGCACCTGATCGATGCCGAGATAGGCGTGGAAGGCCTGCTCCAGCTGCTCGCGGCTGACACCGGGGTTTCGCTGCTGCACCGGGCTGAGCAGGCACTCTTCCGTGGTCAGCAACACACCATCGCCATTTGTGTCGATGCTGCCGCCCTCGAGCACCAGCCGGTGCTCGGTGCCGTCTGCGAGTTGCACCACGGGTTGGAACGCGGGCAGCTTCAGCAGCTCCGCGGCGCGATCTGGGAGAGCATTGTCCAGCTCCCAGTCCGGATACTTCGCCCACGCGTTGAATTTCCAGTCCGTGATGGCGACGCCTCCGCGCTTGCGCACGAAGATCGGCCCGGAGTCGCGCGTCCACACCCGGTTGGTGGGCCACTGCTGAAAGTGAACGGTCGTGGTGCTCACACCAGCACGTTTGAGAACACTACGAGCGCGCCTCTCTGCGTCTGCACTCTGGACCAGGATGCGGACCTCTTCGACTGCCGCGAGCTGGCGCACAATCTCTGCATACACCCATGGGATGGGCTGAAAACGTCCCGGCCAGTCGCTGGCATTGTGCGGCCAGGCCATCCACGTTGCGGTGTGCCGCTCCCACTCGGCGGGCATCCGATAGCCCAGTGCGTGCGGCGTCACCTTTGAATCTGCAACTGTAGTGGTCACTTTTCGACCTGCGGCAGATCGATAAAGCGGTGGACGATCGAGCCGTAAGCATCGATGCGGCGATCACGCAGGAATGGCCAGTGGCGGCGCTGGTGTTCGAGCGCCACGGGGTCGACCTCTGCGATCAGGATGTCTTCGCGGTCATGCGGCGCCTGCGCGATCACGCGCCCGAACGGATCGGCGATGAACGACCCGCCCCAGAACTCGAGCCCCGGACCCTCCACGCGATTGCCGCGGATGTCCCCATTCTCCCAGCCCACGCGGTTGGGAGCCGCCACGTACACACCGTTTGCGATCGCGTGCGCACGCTGGATCGTCTGCCAGGCGTCGTATTGTGACGCGCCGAACTCTTCCTTCTCGGACGGGTGCCATCCGATGGCTGTCGGGTAGAAAAGGACATTCGCGCCTTGCAACGCGGTGATGCGCGCGCCCTCCGGGTACCACTGGTCCCAGCACACCAGCGTGCCCACACGACCAACGGACGTATCCTGCGCGCGGAACCCGAGGTCGCCCGGCGTGAAGTAGAACTTCTCGTAGTAGAGCGGGTCGTCGGGGATGTGCATCTTGCGATAGAGCCCGGCGATCGAGCCGTCTGTCTCGAGCGTCACGGCGGTGTTGTGGTAGAGCCCCGCCGCGCGCCGCTCGAACACCGAGGCGATCACCACGACGCGCTCCTCGCGCGCAACCGCGCTCAGCCGCTCCGTGCTTGGCCCCGGAATCGGCTCTGCCAGGTCGAACAATGCTGTGTCCTCGCGCTGGCAGAAGTACTGCGCGCGAAATAGCTCGGGCAGGCAGATGAGTCGTGCACCTGCGCGTGCGGCCTCGCGCACGCGGTCGGCCGCCTTATCCAGATTCGCATCCGGGTCTGGCGAGCAGGACATCTGCACCAACCCAATTCTGTACTTCAATGCCGTGGGCATTGTGGACACCTCACCTTTCCATGTTGCACGCAAGCAGAAGGCGCGAGCCGCTGGCCCGCGCCTTCCTGTGTCTGCCGTGCTCGGGCTATTCGAAGATCAGGATTGCGGCCGCAATCGTGGTCGTCCACAGCCCGCGCTTGTCGCCGATCGCGGACTGCGTCACATTCGCCGTACGCACGATCTTGTTCGAGATGCGGTAGATCTCCTTCTTTTCGTCCCAGCTCTTGTCCGGATCGAACTCCACGTCAAGGGTGGTGGCCAGCATCTCGGCCGCCAGCTCCTCGGCGTACTCGCCGGCCTGCTCTTCGGTCTCGCCGAAGCTGTGATGCTCGCTCAGGTAACCGTAAGTGTTACGGTCGCTTGGGATCGCCACGCCGATGCTCGAGGCCACGAGCCTGTGCGGCTCGCGGGTTGAGTTCTCGGCCACCACGGCGAACACGACCTCGCCTGGCGACAGGTACTCAACACCCTCTTTGCGCGTGATCAGCTTGGCGTTGGGTGGGAAGATGGACGAGACGCGAACCAGGTTCTGCGCGGCGATGCCGGCATCACGCAGGGCCAACTCGAACGAGGTCAGTCGCTCCTTGTGCCTGCCCGCACCCTTGGTGAAAAAAAGGCGCTTCGGCACCATGCTCTTGGGCAATGTGTGTTCCTCCGGGTCGGGTTGCGGCTGAGCCGTTTTCCCATCGAAAAGTATGACAGCAGCGGCGTCAGCCGAACCGACTGGTCCTCTGAATTTATGCTGTTTTCACAGAATACGATAGAAATGTTGGTGGTGCGCGCCGCGGGGTGCGTGCCCGTCGTGCGCGTCGCTCGCGCCGAGAAAGGCCCGGCTGTGACGGATGACGCGCTCGATCACCTGCGGGTGCTCTATTGCTCCAATCTCGACCCGGACTACTACGGCGAGTATCGCCTACGCGCGCTCAAGCGCCTTCCGCTGGAGCATGTCGCGACGCTTGATGCTGGAGCGTTTGCTGGCAGAGGACTCGCGGCGAAGCTGCAGTTCCGGCTGCAGGCTGGCCCGGGTGTGCAGCGGCTGAATCACGCTATTCTCGAAGCGGCCCAGCGCGAGCGCGCGAACGTTCTGCTGGCTGACAAGGTGCTCGGGCTGTGGCCTGCCACGCTGCGGCAACTGAATCGGCGCGGAGTCGTCAGCATCGACTACATGAATGACAACCCGTTCGGGCCGCGCCACGATCCAGGCTGGCGCATGTTCCGCCGGGCGATTCCACGTTACGATCTGCACGCCGTGCCCCGACAATCGAGCGTGGCTGACTTCCTCCAGCATGGCGCGCGTGAGGCGGTCGAGATCCGCTTCACCTACGAGCCCTCTGTTCACTTCGCGCCGCCCGTGACCTGGAGCGACCGCGACCGCGACCGGAACGCCTCGTTCATCGGCACTCCGTATGACGAGCGCGGCCCCTTCCTCGCGCGGCTCTGGCGGGCCGGCATCCCGCTCGACATCTCCGGCTCGCGGCCGCACTGGGAGGCAGCGCTCCCCGAGGATGCATTTGCAGCGAACTTCCGCATGGGCGAGTTGAAGGGCGCAGCGTATCGTGACGCTATCTGGCGATCGCGGATCAACCTGGCCTTTGTCACGCATAGCAATTGTGACCAGGTGGCGCACAAATCTTTTGAGATCACAGCCTGCGGAGGATTTCTGCTCGCGGAGCGCACTCCCGAGCATCAGGCGTGCTTCGAGGAGGATGTCGAAGCCGTCTTCTTCTCCGGTTGGGACGAGTGCCGCGCCAAGATCGAGCGTTATCTGTACGATGAGCCGGCGCGCGCGGCCATCGCTCACGCCGGCCATCAACGGGCACTTCACTCTGGCTACGACAATGACACCATGCTGCGTCGCCTGCTCACGCGCGCTGCAGAGATTCGCGCTTCGCGCGTCCCCTGAGCTGTGCTGCGTCCTGAGTTGCGCGCCTAGACGGCCACGCGCGTCTTCGGCTTGCGCGTCAGCAGGTAGAGCATGCCGGCGAGCCCGAACACCGAGCCCATCGCCGCCAGTCCCAGCACGCGCAGAACGGAGACGGTGTAGCGCCCCTCGCCCGGCGAGTAGTTGCAGCAGTAGAGCAGGATCAGGTCCGTCGGCGTGCCGATGCGGTGTGTGCTTGCCTCGAGCAAGGCCAGCCGGAGATCACGCGGCTGATACGTAACCCCGGTCAGATACTTGGAAAGCCGGCCATCAGGGGTCGCGATCATGATCACGCTGGAGTGCGCAAACTGCGTCATCTTGCCGTCCGGGCCGGGCACCTGCACGTAGTGGAAGCCGACCGCGTTCGCCAGCGTCGTAATCGCGGCCTGTTCACCGGTGAGGAAATGCACACTGCTGGCCGGCGCATTGCCACCGAGCTGCGCCAGAAACTTCGCCTTCGACTGCGCTGCATCGGCCGGCGTGTCTGTCGGGTCGATGCTCGCCACGACGACGTCGTAGTCGCGTCCCGGAGCGTAGCCGGTCTGGGTCAGCGCTTCGCCCATGCCATGCAGCACCTGCGGGCACAGCATGGCGCATTTGAAATACACCAGTGCAAGCGCCACGGGTCGATGCGCAAAGACACTGCGCAGCGGCTCGACCGTGCCGGTGCTGTCGCGAAACGTGAGCTCGAGGGGTATCTGGCTGCCCAGCCGCTGGTCGATGCCGGCGTTCTTCAGGTAGGCAGGAGTCGACTGCGCCGACACGCCCACCGGCTTCTCCGCCGAGTACTGCGCCCCTGCAGAGGGAGCGAGCAGTGCACCAGCCAGCAGAGCAGACAAGACCACGGAACCGAAGCGCGGGAGGCGAAGTTGCATCACCCTCTAGGGTAAACCCTCTGGCTCCGCGCTGCGCCCCGCCTCCGTGGCAGCTCGCACGGCGTGAAACTCACCCGCGCAGCGGACGAAAGAAGCTGCGGATATCTTCGGCCAGCAGTTGCGGCTGCTCTGCCGCGGCGAAGTGCCCACCGCGCGGCATCGCTGTCCAGCGCTGCACGTTGTACCCGCGGTCCACCCACTCCCGCGGCGGCCACAGGATCTCGCGCGGAAACACCGCAAACCCGCATGGCGGCTGCACTCGTTCGCCCTCTGCAAGCTGCAGTGGCGCACGCCGGTTCTCGTAGTACATGCGGAAAGAAGAGCCTGCGCTCTGGGTCATCCAGTACAGCGTCACCTGGGTGAGCAGTTCATCGCGATCGAAGGCTCCGTACAGATCGCCGCCACTGTCCGACCACTCCCGATACTTCTCAAGCAGCCACGCCGCCAGTCCGGCCGGCGAGTCGTTGACGCCATAAGCCAGGGTTTGCGGACGTGTGCCTTGGATGTGTGCGTATGCGCCGTTCTCGTCGCGCCAGCGCGCACCGGCGTCGAGAAACGCCTGCTCTGCACTGCTGAGTGCCGCGCCGGGTGCGAGCCACGGACGATAGGACCCGGGCACATAGTTCAGGTGAATGCCCACGACATGCTCACGATGTCGCAGCCCCAACGCGGTGCTGACCATCGAGCCGATGTCGCCACCCTGCGCGCCGAAACGTTCGTAGCCGAGGGCACGCATCAGCTCGACCCAGATGCCCGCGACACGATACCCATTCATCCCCGGCCGGCTGGGCTTGTCTGAATAGCCGAAGCCCGGCAGCGACGGCACCACCACATCGAACGCATCTTTTGCATCGCCACCGTGCGCGGCGGGGTCGGTAAGCGGCGGAAGAATCTGCAGCATCTCAAGAAAGGAGCCTGGCCAACCATGCGTCAGGATCAACGGCAGCGGTGCCGGACCCTTGCCGCGGGCATGCATGAAATGAATCGCAAGCTCGTCTGCCTGGAAGCGAAAGTGCGGAAAGGCCGATGCATGCGCCAGCCGCGCCTGCCAGTCGAAACCGTCCTGCCAGTAGGCGCAGAGCTCGCGCAACGTCTCGCGCGGGAAGCCCTGGCTCCAGCCCGCATCCGCAATCTCATCCGGCCATCGTGTGCGGCTGAGGCGATGCCGCAGATCATCGACATCGGTTTGCGAATACGGCAGCGAGAAGGGAACGACGCGCGGATCTGTACTCATCGCACCAGCCTACTCATCCGTCATGAGACGTGCACGACATGACGTGCACGGACGGGACGTGCACTCGCGAGCGTCATCACTCTGCGCGCAGAGCCCGCACCGGGTTGATCGACGCCGCGCGCTGTGCGGGCACAATGCTCGCCACCAGCGCGCACACGCTCAGTGCGAGGATGGCGCTGCCGAGCACAAGCGGGTCCCAGCTTTTCACCTGGTAGAGCTTGGCCGCGATCAGCCGTGATGTCAGCAGTGAGACAGGAATGCCGATAGCCAGCCCGGCGAGTACTTGCGTGAATGCACCGCGCAGCACCAGCCGGATTACGTTCTGCCGATTTGCGCCCAGTGCCATCCGCACACCGATCTCGCTGGTGCGCCGCTCGACCGTGTACGCCGTGACGCCGTACAGCCCGACCGCGGCCAGCACCAGTGCGAGCACGCCGAACAGGCCCGTCATGCGCGCCACCGCTCGCTGCTGGTCGAAGTTCTGATCCACCTGCTCCTGCAGGGTCTGCATGTCCAGCAGCGTCAGATTTGGATCGACATCGCTGAATGCGCGGCGTACCGCTGCCTCGAGTCCCTCCGTGCTGCCGTGCGTTTCAAGCACCGCGCCCTCAATGTAGTGCGTGCTTGTCTCGATCGATTGCATGATGTCGACGTCGTACTTGATGCGCTGGGTCAGCGGGACGTAAAAGATGGGGCGCGGCTCTTCGGTGTTTGCCAGGTCCATGTACTTGGCGCGCCGCACCACACCCACAATCTCGTAGGTGCTGTTGTACTGCGGCACATCCAGCCCGAAGTGCGCGCCGATCGGGTCCTCGCCTGGCTTGAAGAAGCGTTGTACAAAGTTCTCATCCACCACCGCCACGGGACGCGTTGTTGCCGTGTCCTGATCGGTCAGCGAGCGGCCACGCACGATCTGTTGCCCCATCGTCTCGAGATACCCCGGCCACACGTGATCCCACGATGAGCCGGCCTTCTCGTTCATGCCTGGGACGCCATGTCCCTGCCGGATCACCATCTCGCCCCAGTTGTCCTGCGTCGGCGTGTACTGCGCAAGCGACGCGCGCACCACACCCGGTAGGTGATTGAGCCGCTCCTCCAGCTCGCGATTCATCGTGTCAACCTGCGCTGGTGTGTACGACGCGAATGGGGCCGTCAGACTGATGGTCGTGCGATTGTCTGTCCGGTAGCCGAAGTCCTGGTGCTGCAGCTTTTCAAGGCTGTGCGTCAGCAGGCCGGCCCCGGCCAGCAGCACCACAGAGAGCGCCGCCTGCAGGATGATCAGCACCTTCTGCGAAAGCGATGCGCGATCTCCGGCGCTGCGATTTGCTCCGCGCAGCGCCTCTGCCGGATGCGCATGCGAGGCCAGCCACGCGGGAGCGGTGCCGAAGAGCAGCCCAGTCACCAGAGAGAGCGCGAACGCAAAGCCCAGCACCGGCAGCGAAGGCGTGGCCGCGATCGGCACATAATGCGCACCGCGGAACGCGAGCGCGACCACGGCCTTGACGCCGGCGTATGCGAACAGCAGGCCGGCAATTCCCCCGAACACAGACAGCACGACACTCTCGGTCAGCGCCTGGCGAATGAGCCGCTTTCGTGACGCGCCCAGCGCCAGTCGAACCGCCGTTGGCGTACGCCGCGATGCGCCGCGTGCCAGCAGCAGATTCGCGATGTTTGCGCAGGCGATCAGCAACACCAGACAGCACACGGCCAGCAGGATCCGCAGGCTGTCCGCGTACTCCGACTTCATCACCATCACGCCGCTGCCCGCCGGCACGACGTGAACGACCTGCTTCGGCAGCGTGGCCTTGATGCCGCTCATCCACGCTGCCGGCATGCCGCTCTCGTCCACGAGCCACGCGCGCAGCAGGCTGGTCATACGTGCGGGTAGCGTTGCCGTGGTCGCCCCCGGCTTCAATCGGCCGATCACGCGCAGCCACGCCTGGAAATGGGGCAGCAGGGAATTGCTGCCGCGCAGCGTCGGCTCCTGCTGAATGGGCAGCCAGACGTCTGGCGGATCGCTGCGGAGCGTCTCGCCGAAGTAGCCGGGCGGCGTGATGCCGACAATGGTGAACGGATGTCCGTCGAGTACCAGCGTGGACCCTAGAATGTTGCGATCGGCGCCGTACTTCTGCTGCCATGTGCGATGGGTCAGCATCGCGGCGGGTGGTGCGCCCCGCTTGTCGTCGCTTGGCGTGATCGTGCGGCCGGCGAAGGCGCTGAGTCCAAATGTCGAAAAGTAGTTCCCGGAGATAAACTCGGCGCGGAGCGGCTTCGCGATGCGGTCGGAGTCGCCGCGCCGCACACTCACCATTTTGCCGCCCGCCTGGAACGCAGCCAACTCGCTGAACTCTGGCGTGGCCGCCTTCATCCGCAGATAGAACGGGTACGAGAACATGCCCCAGTTCTCCTGCGGGCCGCCCTCGACACAGCAGTCGCTGCCTTCGCCGATGCGATAGAGGCTCGCCGGATCGACGACGGGCAGGGACTTCAACATCACCGTGTGGATCAGCGAGAAGATCGCTGTGGTCGCGCCGATGCCGAGCGCCAGCGTCAACATGGCGGTCAGCGTAAACATCGGCGACTGGCGCATCTGGCGCAGCGCGTAAGAGACATCCTGCCGCAACGTTTCCATGGAGGCGAGCCCCTCTCGAGTGGTCTCGCCTGGTAGTACGCAGGATGATGTGCGGCTGTTCCGCGGAAAAGATGCAGCGAACTATTGGAGTGGCAGCGGAGCCAGCTTCACGGTGCGACCGCTGTGCGCCGATGTGCGCGCCGCGTCCAGGATCTGCACGACGACCATGTTCGTATCGAGCGCCGTAAGATCGCCCTTCGGTTGCAGCTTGTTGTTCAGCACCGCGGCCAGGTAGTGCAGGGAATCATCCTCGGGCGCGGGGAGCGGCGTTGCTGCGCGCTCTTCGGCCGCAGCCTGCCCGGCCAGCCGCTCGCGCACCCGATCGGTCTTCACCGTCATCAGGGAACCGGTCGCGCCGTACACCTCCATGTCCTTCCGGTCGAACGGCCAGTTCCATGAAGCCTGGATGATCACCTGCGCATGCGGGTAGGTCAGGATGATCGTGCCCTCGTCGTCCACCTTCGGGTAGACCTCGGGCTTCAACTGCTGTGCCACTGCCGTGACCGTCGTCGGCGTCTCGCCGTGCATCAGCCATGTCGCCAGGTCCGCGCCATAGCAGCCGAAGTCGAACAGCGCGCCCGCGCCGTTCTTCGCCGGATCGGTCAGCCACTTCAGAAACTCCGGCTGCACGCCGATCTCCTGCGGCCCCTTGTGCCCGTCGTGCACCACCAGCTTGCGCAGCGGCCCCAGCTTTCCGGCTTCGAGCTCGTCATGCGCCGCGCGGTTCGAGGCGTACCAGGTCGTCTCGAAATTCACCAGCACCGGCACCTTCTGCTCACGCGCGATCTTGCGGATCGCCAGCGCATCCTCAACCGTCGTGGCCAGCGGCTTCTCCACCATGGATGCGACGTGATGCCGCGCTGCCTCCTCGATGGCGGCGCGATGATCCGCGATCGACGTGTAGACCAGCACCGCCTGCGGATGCGTCGCGTCGAGCATCGCCGCCTCGGTCGGGAAGAACAGCTTGGGATCGAGGTGGTACTGCGCCGCGTACTTCTGGCGCAGCGAGGCATCCGGATCCGAGATGCCGACCAGCTGCACGTCTCTGTGGCTCGGCAGGTGATCGAGCAGCCCGGACACGTGGCCATGCACCAGGCCGACGATCGCGACGCGTACCGAGGCAGACGATTGCGCAGACGCACCTGGAGCGAACGTTCCCAGGGCACAGAGCAGGAGAGAGACAAGGACACGGGGCTTCAGCACGCCCACCACTCTAGCAATACTTTGGTCTGAGGAATGTAGCATGATTACGAATCGTATATACGCCTAAGTCAAGGACCGAAGAAACCCTTCGCAAGGAGCTCTTCGACTGCGTCTCGTATCGCCACCTCCGTGAGCAGCGGGAGTACGATGAGGTTTTGCTCCGCGAAGAATCTCCTACCAGATGCGAAATGTTCCTTCAGTTCTTGGGCTAAGCGAACGGAATCCCAGAAGCTGAGGGGCTTGAGCGTTCCGTCGTCCAACCGCAACTGGGCTTGCTCATACCAGCCCTTATTCTGGATTTCGAAAGCGGTGGCGTCATCCCACTCTAATCCGATCAGGTTTGGCATCGGTCCTCCTATTGGAATCTACATCGCGCGCCGCGGCCCGGCTGCGTTGCCACAGGCGGAATCCGGATGGTAGCGTGGACGGTTGTCAGGCACTTATCAACGGACTTCCATCCACGGAGCACCCGGACTTCATGCAGACCACTTATAACGGCGTCGCCCTGCCCCAGGGCGGCCAGCCGATCGAGTATGTCAACGGCGCGTACCAGGTTCCCGATCACCCCATCGTTCCTTACATCGAAGGTGATGGCACCGGACGCGATATCTGGCGCGCCTCGCAGCGCGTCTTCGATGCAGCGGTGGAGAAGGCCTATGGCGGCAAGCGCAGCATCGCCTGGTATGAGATCTACGCCGGCGAAAAAGCCTACCGGCAGTTCCAGAACTGGCTGCCCGACGACAGCGTGAACGCCGCGCGCGATCTGCGCGTGTCCATCAAGGGGCCGCTCACCACGCCTGTCGGCGGCGGCATCCGCTCGCTTAACGTTACGCTGCGCCAGGTGCTCGATCTGTACGCGTGCATCCGGCCCGTGAAGTACTACAGCGGCGTGCCCAGCCCGGTAAAGCATCCGGAGAAGCTCGACGTGGTGATCTTCCGCGAGAACACGGAAGACGTGTACAGCGGCATCGAGTTCCGCCAGGGAACCCCCGAGGCGAAGAAGCTGATCGACTTCCTGAACAATGACATGGGCGGCAAGAAGAAGGTGCGCGCCGACTCGGGCGTCGGCATCAAGCCCATCTCCATATTCGGCACCAAGCGCCTGGTGCGCGCCGCGATCCAGTACGCGATCGACAATAAGCGCAGGACGGTCACGCTGGTCCACAAGGGCAACATTCAGAAGTTCACAGAAGGCGCGTTCCGCGAATGGGGCTATGAGGTCGCGACGCAGGAGTTTCGCAACGACACCGTCACCGAGCGCGAGAGCTGGATCCTCGGCAACCTCGAAACCAATCCCGGCCTCACCATCGAGCAGAACGCCGCATTGATCGAGCCCGGCCTCGAGTTCGGCTCCGATCAGTTCCGCCAGGAGCTCTACCAGGAGATTCGCTCCACGCTCGACGCCATCGGCAGCACGCACGGCAGCGGCAAGTGGCGCGAGAAGATCCTCATTAACGATCGTATCGCGGACTCGATCTTCCAGCAGATCATCATCCGGCCCGAGGACTACAGCGTGCTCGCCACCTCGAACCTGAATGGCGACTACATCTCCGACGCTGCCGCAGCGCAGGTCGGGGGACTCGGCATCGCGCCTGGCGCGAACGTCGGGGCCGGCTATGCCGTCTTCGAAGCCACCCACGGTACCGCGCCTAAGTACGCCGACAAGGACGTAATCAATCCCGGATCGGTCATGCTCTCGGGTGTCATGCTGCTCGACTTCCTCGGCTGGAGCGAAGCCGCCCGCCTGGTCGAGTCGTCCATGGAGAAGACCATCCAGCAGAAGTACGTCACCTACGACTTCGAGCGCCAGATGCAGGGTGCCACCAAGGTGAAGACCAGCGAGTTCGCCACGCGAATGATCGCTAACATGTAACCGCACAAGACACATAGGAGAGACATGCGCAAGAAAGTCACTATCGTGGGCGCCGGCAACGTCGGCGCTACCGCTGCACACTGGATCGCTGCCAAGGAACTGGCCGATGTCGTGCTGATCGACGTCGCCGAAGGCATTCCCCAGGGCAAGGCGCTCGACCTGCTCGAGGCCATGCCGATTGAGAAGCGTGACGTGAACGTGATCGGCGCGAACGACTACGCCGAAGCCGCGAACTCCGACATCGTCGTCATCACTGCCGGCATTCCGCGCAAGCCGGGCATGAGCCGCGATGACCTGCTGCAGACCAATTACAAGATCATGTCCGACGTGGTGAACAAGATCACCGCGGTCGCGCCGAACTCCATCCTGATCATCGTCTCGAACCCCCTCGATGCCATGGCGCAGGCGGCGTTCAAGCAGTCGAAGTTCAACCGCGAGCGCGTCATCGGCATGGCCGGCGTGCTTGATTCAGCACGCTACCGCACCTTCATCGCGGAAGAGCTGAAGGTCTCGGTCGAGAACGTCACAGCCTTTGTGCTTGGTGGCCACGGCGACACCATGGTCCCGCTGCCGCGCTACTCCACCGTAGCCGGCATTCCGATTGCAGAGTTGATGAGCCAGCCCGTCATCGATCGCATCGTCCAGCGCACGCGCGATGGTGGTGCGGAGATCGTCAAGCACCTGAAGACCGGCTCCGCTTACTATGCGCCCTCTGCCGCTGCGGTCGAGATGGTCGAGGCGATCCTCAAGGACAAGAAGAAGATACTGCCCTGCGCGGCGTATCTCGAAGGCGAGTACGGCATCAAGGGCTACTACATTGGCGTCCCCTGCAAGCTTGGCGAGCGTGGCCTCGAGCAGATCATCGAGATCAAGCTCACACCCGAAGAGCAGGCCGCCCTGCAGAAGAGCGCTGACTCGGTCAAGGAGCTCTGCGCCGTCATTGGCGTCTAGTCGGCACCCTCGCGAAGCGAGGAGTCGTACCGCGCGAAACAGTAAGGGCGAGGCCATTGGCCTCGCCCTCCTCTTTGCAGCCGAAATCAAGCGCTTACGACACGCGCTCGATCGTTACACTCTCGAGCACCACGGGCGTCTTCGGCTTGTCCTGCGCGCCGCGCGGCAGCCGGCTGATCTTCTCAGCAATGTCCTGGCCCTCCACCACTTCGCCGAAGATGGTGTGCTTTCCTGTCAGCCACTCCGTGTTGGCCGTCGTGATGAAGAACTGCGAGCCGTTCGTATTTGGCCCGGCGTTCGCCATGGCCAGCTTGCCTGCCTTGTCGAAGCGATGCTGCGAGCCCTTGGTCTCATCTTCGAAGCGGTAGCCCGGGCCGCCCATGCCGGTGCCCGCGGGGTCGCCGCCCTGGATCATGAAGTCGGGAATGATGCGGTGGAAGACAGTGCCGTCGTACAGCTTCTTGGTCGACTTCTGCCGTGTGTTCGGGTCACTCCACTCGCGCTTGCCTTCGGCCAGCTCGATGAAGTTCGTCACCGTCTTTGGCGCTTCCTGTTCAAACAGACGGCACACAATCGTGCCCTCGCTGGTATTCAGTACGGCATACGTGCCTGGGTTTCTTGCCATTCGTGTCTCCTGCTTTCTTTGTTGACTCTTCGCGTCTTGGTAGGGGTAGCGCGGCACAATGCCGCACTGCAAGAATCTAGTGTGGCCGCGCCTCGAGCGCTGGCGCTGGCGCGGGAGCGGCGGCCTCTGCTGGCTTAGGCGGCAGAGGCTGCCCGGCCGGCACAATGCTCACCTTCTTCAGCACCACTGGCGTCAGCGGCTTGTCCCGCGGATCGCGCTCCACGCGCGTGATGGACTTCACCACCAGCACCGATGATGGATCGCATTGCCCGAACACGGTGTAATTTCCATTGAGCGTCGGATACGGCTCCTCGGTGATGAAGAACTGCGAGCCGTCCGTGTTCGGCCCGGAGTTGGCCATTGCCAACCGCCCCGGCAGGTTGAACATCAGCGACGGATTGATCTCGTCCGGTATGTAGTAGCCCGGGTCACCCATGCCGTTGCCCAGCAGATCGCCCCCCTGCGCCATGAATCCAGGGATCACGCGATGAAAGATCGTGCCGTCGTAAAACGGCTTGCCGTGCACCTTCTCGTGCGTGGTCGGGTCGCTCCAGTCCTTGGTGCCCTGCGCCAGCCCGATAAAATTCTCGACTGTCTGCGGCGCCTGCTTGTCGAACAGGCGGCACGTGATGCGGCCCATGCTGGTGTCGAACACAGCCATGGGACCGGTCGGCTCCACGGGAGCGGGCACCTGTGCGCCGGGTGAGTCTGGCAGTTCCGCCGAGGGCGGCGGCGGCGTGGTCTGCTGGGCCGAGGCCACGTTGACAGAGAGAGCGAACGCGCAGAGAAGTCGTCGAACAGAATGCATGCACAAATCCAAAATTCAGGGTACTGCATCCGCTCGGAAACGCGCCACCGGGGCCATCGCGTAGTCTTGGTTTGTAAAGCACGAGCTGAGGTGCACACTTAACTCAGCTGCTCCGTGAGCTCGGCGAGAGAGGTTTCCAACGATGGCGAAAATGGTCGTGATCTACAAGACTCCGACAGATCCAGCCGCATTCGATCAGCACTATGCCGCGACGCACATTCCGCTGGCGAAGAAAGTTCCGGGACTGCGCAAGTTCGAGATCAGCCATGGCCCGGTCGGTGGTCCGGCCGGCCCCTCGGGCGTCCACCTGCTTGCCACGCTGCACTTCGACAGCATGTCTGCTCTGCAAGCAGGCCTTGGCAGTCCGGAGGGCCAGGCTGCTGGGGCGGACGCGCAGAACCTCGGGCCACACGAGATATTTCTGTTCGATACGCGAGAGGTCTGATTCTCGCGGGAATGACCCAGTGCCCTGACCCACGCATCTCACTCACGCAGGAGGAAACTCATGGGATTCCTGAAGCGCCGCCTCTTCTTCTTCGCCAGCCGCTACCTGATGCAAAGCCGCTGGGGACGCCGCGTGCTCTGGCTCGTCGCCGTGCGCGCACTGCGCACGCGTGTACGCCAATTCGTCACGGATTTGTCCGGTCTCTACCCGGCGCTGCGGCCGATTCGCGCCTGGGTTTAAATCCGGCCCGCTGCACGCAAAGCTGCAGCCCGCAAGACGGCTGTCAGGCGGGAAAGCGGGCCGCATTGCGAGCCCGCGCCTTGGCAGCCTCTTCCTCGCGGCTGCGCGGAGGAGCCTGCGTCTCGAGCAAGCCGAGCAGCCGCGCAGAGGCAGCCGTCACCTCTTCCACTGCAGCCGCGAACGCCGCTTCGTTGGCCTTCGACGGCTTGCTGAAGCCGCTGATCTTGCGCACATACTGCAGCGACGCCGCGCGAATGTCGTCCGGTGTGACGGGCGGCTCGAAGTTGAACAGCATCTTGATATTGCGACACATCGTTGCACCCCCATGCGCCTACGCGTGCTGGTCGTCTCCGAGCACCCGCGCTGCGATGTCTTCCAGATGAACCGCGGCACAGTCCACGAACGGAAACCTTGCGTGTGACGCGTCGAACGCCGACGCTAGATCAGTCCCGGCCAGAAGAATCGCGTCGACTCTCTCGCGTCCGCACATCGCTTCTGCCAGAGCGCTGAGGCCCGCGTACTGCGCTTCCGTTCCGCCTCCACGCAGCGCCAGGTCGGTGTACGTCTCGTAGATGTAGGTTTCCTCGTCCGTCCTCCAGGGCACGATCTCAATGCCAGGCAGCAATCCGTAGAGCTTCGACTGCATGACAAACTTCGTGCCGAAGACGGCCACTCTGCGGACGCCACGCGCAGCGAGCTTGCGCTGGAGCGGATCAAACAGGTTGAACACGGGAAGCGGTGACCGCGCCTGGAGCTCGTGAATGCAGTAATGCGGCGTGACAGCCGGCAGCACGGCACATGTTGCGCCTGCCGCTTCGAGACGCTGGATGTAGCCGAGCAGATACTCCGTGAGTCCGAGTCGATCTTCGGCCTGCACATACGCCAGTACACGCGGCACGTCTCCGTGCGTCATCACCAAGTCCAGGATCACGCCACGGTCATCGTGCGCCTTCGCGAGCCCCTTGTAGTAGAAGACGGAAGCGGCGACGCCAAAGCCGCCGAGCAAGCCGACACAGCGACCCAGTCTCTTGCGCACTCCAATGATCCTCGCGGCGGTTGATCGCCGCCGCCTACTTATGAAACGGCTGCTGTTCCGTAATCTGAGGCCGACCCCGCTCCTGCGCCTGCAACTGCCGGCTCACCTTCTCCACCTCGCCGAAGACGCGCAGCAGGTTGCCGTTCATGATCTTCGCGCAGTCCGCCTCGCTGTAACCGCGCTGCTTCAGCGCCGCCGTGATCTTCGGCAGGTCCGCCGCGGAATCGATCCCTTCCGGCGCCGATGGAATGCCGTCGAAGTCCGACCCGATGCCGACATGATCGATGCCCGCCACCTTCACCATGTGGTCGATGTGATCGATCAACGCGCTCAGCGGCGGTCGCGGGATTTTCGCAGCGAACGCGTTGTCCATCTTCTCTTCCTGCGCATAGACCCAGGGCTTGCCTTCAGCCTTGGCCTGCTCCCGCGCGGCCTTCTCTGCCGCCTCGCGCTCTGGCGCCTGGGCCTGCCACGCCTTCAGCCAGTCGTTCGAGAGAAAGCCGGAGAAGAAGTTCACCTGCGCCACGCCGCCATTGTTGGCGAGCGCCCGCAGCATCTCGTCCGTCATGTTGCGCGGCGCATTCGTGATCGCCCGTGCCGAGGAGTGCGACGCGATCACCGGCGCACGGCTCAGGATCAGCGTCCGGTAGAACGTCTTGTCTGCCACGTGCGAGATATCGACCATCATGCCCAGCCGGTTCATCTCGTACACCACGTCCTTGCCGAATTCGTTCAGCCCCTCCTGCGTGTGCGGCACCTTCGCATCGTTGATGTCGCCGGACGAATCGGCCCAGTCATTCGAGTTAGACCAGGTCAGCGTCATGTAGCGCACGCCCAGCCGATAGTAGTCGCGCAGGAGCCCCAGCGAATTCTCGATCGAGTGCCCGCCCTCGATCCCCATCAGCGCAGCCAGTTTGTGCTCGCGGTGCGCACGCTCGATGTCAGCCACCGAGTAGGCCATCATCATCTGGTCCGGATGCGCGAGCGCCGCCTGGTGCACAACGTCGATCAGCTCCAGCGTGCGCCGCGCGTAGTGGCCCTGGTAGAACTTCGGCTCCACCCAGATCGAAAAGAACTCTGCGCCCAGGTTGCCCTGCTTCGCCGCGGCAAAGTTCACCATCCCGCCGTTCAGCGGCTGCGTCAGGTCGTACTGCTCGTCCAGCATGCGCTGTGGAGTGTCGGCATGCGTGTCCACAAAGAAGGCGGGACCTGCGGCGGCGTGCGTTCCGGATTGTGTCATCGTGTGTGGTTTCGGGGGCGAGCTCGGGTGCGGCGCGGCGGCTGAGGTTTGTGCCAGCACCGGAGAAGTGCAGCAACTGAAAGAAAGCAGAAGAGCTGCGGGCAGCTTCATGGACTCCGAGTGTAGCAAAGCGGCAACCCCTACCCCGGTCGCCCCATCCATCAGGGAAGAGGTGACTCATGCAGCCCATCGTGAAAGACACCAAGAAGGACGTCGCACGCCCCGCGCATCCGGACACGCACGCCAAATCGACTCCGGACGAGGGATCGCACGATCGCCTGAACCGGATCGCCGGTGAGATGGCCGGTCGCGGTTTGGAACGTCAGCGCAAGGATGAGGAAGGCAAAGACATCATCGTCGAGAGCGATCCGCACGGTCACAACGTGTAGCTCCCCAGGACGGCAGAAAGAGAAGAGCCCCGGCACACAGGCCGGGGCTCTTTGTCGTTACGGTTCACTGCGGACTAGCCGGGGTGCGAGTCCACCTTCAGCTTCGAGCCCGTGCTCCACTCCGTCATCGGCGTCACCACGCGCACTTCGTCATCGCGCTTGCGCCAGCTGCCGCGGATGTAATCGCGGTTCATGGTCGCGATCACCTCAAGCTGAATCTCCTTTGGGCAGGCGCCGGTGCACTCACCGATGTTGGTGCAGCCGCCGAAGTTTTCGGCATTCATCTGCGCCACCATATGCCGCGCGCGGTGATCGCGCTCCGGAGCGCCCTGGGGTAGCACGCTGAGGTGAGAGATCTTCGCGCCCGTGTAGAGCGCTGCCGAGGCATTCGGGCAGGCCGCCACGCACGCGCCACACGCGATGCAGGCTGCCGCATCCATCGCGCGGTCGGCCGTCTCCTTGCTCACCGGGATCGCATTGCCGTCCGGCGCATTGCCCGTCGAGACGGAAATGTAACCGCCCGCTGCAATGATCCGGTCGAACGCGCGCCGATCAACCACCAGGTCCTTGATCACCGGGAAGGCCGCTGCCCGCCATGGCTCGATGATCAGCTCTTCGCCATCCTTGAAGTGCCGCATGGTGAGCTGGCAGACCGTGGTCGCCCGCTCCGGCCCGTGCGCGATGCCGTTGATCATGAACCCGCAGGAGCCGCAGATGCCCTCGCGGCAGTCGTGCTCGAACGCGATCGGTTCTTCCCCGCGCTCGATCAGCCCCTCGTTCAACACGTCCAGGCACTCGAGCATGGACATCTCGGGGTTGACGTTCTCTACCGGATACCTGACGAACTTGCCCTCGCCCTTGCGGCCTGTCTGCCGCCATACTTTCAGGGTCATTCGCATCTACTTGTAGCTCCTCTGACTCGGGTGCACGTACTCGAATTCCAACGGTTCCTTGTAGAGCTCCGGCTGGTTGCCCGGTCCGCGATAGCCCCACGCCGCCACATAGGAGTAGTGCTCGTCGTCGCGCTTCGCTTCGCCGTCCGGCGTCTGGTACTCCTCGCGGAAGTGGCCGCCGCAGCTCTCGTTGCGGTTCAGTGCGTCAATGCACATCAGCTCGCCCAGTTCGAGGAAGTCGGCCACGCGGCCAGCCTTCTCAAGACTCTGGTTCAGGTCCTTATCGGAACCCGGCACGGTGACGTTCTCCCAGAACTCATCGCGCAGCCGACGGATCTCGCCGATTGCGTGCTCCAGTCCCTCGGCCGTGCGCGACATGCCGCAGTAATCCCACACGATCTTGCCCAGCTCGCGATGGAACGAATCCACCGTGCGCCGGCCCTTGATCGAGAGCAGCTTCTGGATCGTCTCTTCGACGCAGGCGACCGCGTTGCGCACCTCGGCATTGTTCTCCTGCACCGCGTCCAGCTTGTTCGTGGCCAGGTAGTTGCCGAGCGTGTAGGGAATGACGAAGTAGCCATCGGAGAGCCCCTGCATCAGCGCGCTCGCGCCCAGCCGGTTCGCGCCGTGGTCGGAGAAGTTCGCCTCACCCAGCACGAACAGCCCCGGAATTGTGCTCTGCAGGTTGTAGTCCACCCACAGCCCGCCCATGGTGTAGTGAATGGCAGGGTAGATCCGCATCGGCACCTTGTACGGATTCTCATCCGTGATGCGCTGGTACATGTCGAACAGGTTGCCGTAGCGCTCGCGGATCGTGTTCTCGCCCAGGCGGCGGATCGCGTCGGAGAAGTCGAGATACACGCCCAGGCCGCTCTCGCCGACACCGCGGCCCTCATCGCATACAGCCTTCGCATTGCGCGACGCTACGTCGCGCGGCACCAGGTTGCCAAAGCTCGGATACCGCCGCTCCAGGTAATAGTCGCGCTCCGCCTCTGGAATCTGATCGGGAGAGCGCTTGTCGCCCTTCACGAGCGGCACCCAGATGCGGCCGTCGTTGCGCAGCGACTCCGACATCAGCGTCAGCTTCGACTGGTACTCGCCCGAGACCGGAATACACGTCGGATGGATCTGCGTGTAGCAGGGGTTCGCGAACAGCGCGCCGCGCTTGTGCGCACGCCAGCTCGCGGTGACGTTCGAACCCTTGGCGTTGGTCGACAGGTAGTAGACGTTGCCATAGCCGCCGCTCGCCAGGATCACTGCGTCTGCGATCTGGGTGGAGATCTCGCCGGTCACCAGGTTGCGCGTCACGATGCCGCGCGCGCGGCCATCGACCACGATCAGGTCCACCATCTCGGTGCGCGCATACATCTCGACAGAGCCGGTATGCACCTGGCGCTCGAGCGCCTGGTAGGCGCCCAGCAGGAGCTGCTGGCCTGTCTGTCCTCGCGCGTAGAACGTGCGCGACACCTGCGCGCCACCGAAGGAGCGATTGGTCAGCGTGCCGCCGTACTCACGCGCAAAGGGCACGCCCTGCGCCACGCACTGGTCGATGATGTGCACGCTGATCTCGGCCAGGCGGTACACGTTCGCCTCGCGCGCGCGGAAGTCGCCGCCCTTGACCGTGTCATAGAAGAGCCGGTAAATGCTGTCGCCGTCGTTCTGGTAGTTCTTTGCGGCGTTGATGCCGCCCTGCGCGGCAATGGAGTGCGCACGGCGCGGCGAATCCTGGAAGCAGAAGCACTTCACCTTATAGCCGAGCTCACCCAGCGTGGCCGCGGCCGAAGCACCGGCCAGCCCGGAGCCGACCACAATCACCGAGTGCTTGCGCTTGTTCGCCGGGTTTACCAGCTTCAGGTCGAAGCGCGAGCGCTCCCATGCTGTCTCAATCGGTCCGGAAGGAAGCTTTGAGTCGAGAATCATTTATCGCACCACCCCTAGCAGCACACTGATCGGAATCGAAATGTAGCCCAGCACAATCGCCACCGCGATGATCCACGCGGCGCTCTTCAGCACCGGCGTGTGGCGCGGATGATTCATGCCAAGCGACTGAAAAGCGCTCCACAGTCCATGCCGCAGGTGCAAGCCCAGCAGCACGATGGCGAAGATGTACCACGCCGAAACCCACCACACCTGAAAGCCGGAGATCACGTTGTGATATATGTCACCCTCGATGAACTGTGACCCGGGGTGGATGTAGCCGGCTGTGAAGTGCAGCAGGTGGAAGATGATGAACGCGAGCACGATCGGCCCGCTCCAGTACATCGTGCGTGACGCGTACGAGGACGCGATCGCCTTCTTTGCCGAGTAGCCCACCGGACGCGCACGCTTTTTCGCGAGCGCCAGTTGCACCGTCGCCAGGATATGCAGACCCACGCAGAGCAGCAGGATGAGGCGCACCGGCCACAGCAACTCGCCCAGGTTGTGCAGCAGCTTGCCGTAGGTGTTCAGCTTTTCCGGGCCCTCGAAGACCTGCAGATTGCCCGCCAGGTGGCCCACCACGAAGACGAACAGCACCGCCCCGGTCACCGCCATCACGGCTTTCTTGCCGTTCGTCGAGCCCCAGAAGCTCGGGGTCTTCACCTTCATCAGTTCGACCGCTGCCGTACTCATCGAGTGCCGCCTTCCTTCATCGATCCCGCCGTCACTCCCACGCCGATCTCATGCGCACACACGTCTGCTCGGTCGCCCGTTGCGCAACCGGTGCTCGTTGTCACATGCAGAGGATCGGCAGATCGGAGTGGGAATGCCACTCTTTAGTATCGAGGGGTCATCAAAGCAGCGTCAAGGCAGGAGCCTCAACAGTTTGCGCCCCTTCGTAACAGCCGCTCGTCAGCGTAAGTCCGATCGTTCTGGCGTCGCGCTGTGCTCGGCGAGCACGATGCAGTCCCTCGCGCTCGCATGACGTCACTCCATCGCCTTCAGCAACGTCACCAGCGCGCGTCCACGATGGCTGAGCCGCTGCTTGGTCGCGAGGTCGACCTCCGCCATCGTGAGGCCCAGCTCCGGCAGCCAGAACAGCGGGTCGTAGCCGAAGCCGCCGCTGCCGCGCGCCTCGGGGCGGATCTGCCCCTCGACCGCGCCCTCGGCCACGCGCAGCACGATGCCATCGCGCGCCACGGCCAGTGCACACCGATACCGCGCCGCCCAGAGTGCGCTGGGGGCGCAGGCGCTCAGCCGCTCCAGCAGGTACGCGTTGTTGCGCGTAGCCACTGTGTCCCACTCGTTTCCATAGCACGCGTCGTCTGCAAAACGCGCGGACCGTACCCCCGGCTCGCCGTCGAGCGCATCCACTTCGAGCCCCGAATCATCCGCAAGCACCAGCAGCCCGGGCTGCACATGGCTGTAGGCCAGCGCCTTCTGCCGTGCGTTCGCCTCAAAGGTCGCGCCATCCTCCGCCGGTGGAGGCACGTCGCGCAGTCCGGGCAGCTCCAGCAGTTCAACGTCGAAGACCTCAGCCGCCGCACGGAAATCGCGCAGCTTGCCTGCATTCGAGCTCGCGACGTACAGCGCTCCTGCGTAAAGGCCGCCTCCGGTCGCGCTCACGCCGCGTGACCGGACTCGTGGCCGTGTCCCTCGTGCATCGCATGCTCATCCATCGGCTCATCCATGTGCCGCAGCATACCCGCTCCGCCGGAGCGCAGGAAGCGCGCTACCAGCACCGCCGCAAGCGCGAGAAAGATGATGTTCAGCACTGCCGTATGGTCCCAGCGAAAGCTGTCCTGCATCGCCATGCTGCTGCCATGAGCGCGTGGCGTCAGGTGCAGCGCGGCGAAGATGCCCTCGACGGCCAGGGCCGCTCCCGCCATCGCCACGTAGTAGAGCGCAAGCAGCGTCAGCGCCATGTGCCAGCCGTAGTACTTGCGATGGATGTTCACGATTGGCAGGATGATCAGATCGCCGAACAGAAAGGCGACCACGCCGCCAAAGCTGAGTCCGTGCTGCCACAGCACGGCCGCCAGCGGTACATTTCCCACCGAGCACACAAACGACACCAGCGCCACCAGTGGCCCGGCCAGCGGCCCCCACCAGCGCGCCAGTGCCGGGTGGCCGACCAGGAAGAAGTGCTGCCAGAAGCTCGCCGGCACCCAGGCCGCAATGCACCCGGACAGCACCAGCCCGAGCACGATATCGCCCAGCACAGCGGCCCACTCCATCACGAAGATGTTGCTGATCGCGGTGAATGCCTCGGGTGAGCGCAGCCGCTGCTGCCAGGTGGCGCCCTTGGCGCTCATGTCCATCGCCGCGTGCCCCTCCATGCGGCCCAGCACGCCACGCTCGGCCTGCTGTCGTGCCGCATCGACCATGCGCCGCCGCACCACCGCGCCCATCATCAGCGCCAGCAGCACAATCATGATCGGACCGCCGACAAACTCCGCGACCGCGAAGCGCCAGCCCAGCAGCACCAGCAATGTCAGGCCGAGCTCGAACACCAGGTTGGTCGACGCAAACTCGAACGCCATCGCCGCGCGGAAGTCCGCGCCCTTGCGAAACAGCGTGCGAGCCAGCGCCACCGCTGCGTAGGAACACGACGACGACGCTGCGCCCAGCCCCGAGGCGATTGCGAGGCTGCGTGGGCCACTATCCGGCATCAGCTTTGCGACACGCTCGCGCGACACCGTAGCCTGCACGACTGCGGAGAGTGCAAAGCCGAGTACCAGCGCCCACAGCATCTGCCAGCCCATCAGGGCGGCCATCTCAAGCGCATGCCCGATCGCGTGAAGAATGCTCATATTGATCTAGATGCGCTCATGCTCTACGAGCGTTTCGTTCATTGAACCGATACGCAACGGGGCAGGGAACGAGGCCAGCGGGCAGCCTGCACAACGCGGCCTGGGGCCGCAGTGCTCCTTCCCGACCATCACAATCAGCGCATGAAATTCACTTGCGTGCGCCACGCTTGCATGGCCGCGTTCCTCGCCGAACGCACGCCACGCAAGCTGCTGTAACTCGTCGTACGTTGCCCGCTCGGGCGCCAGCCCATGCCGCACCGCGACGCGCCGCAGATACTCATCCACCACCATCGCCGGCTGGCCAAGTGCGTACAGCAGGATGGCATCTGCCGTCTCGGGACCGACGCCGGGCAACGCCAGCAGCTTGGGCCGCAGCGTCTCCATCGGCATGGCCGCGAGCCGCGCCAGCGAACCCTCCGCCTCCGCAAACAGGAAGCCGAGAAACGCACGCACCGCCACCGTCTTCCGCACCATGTAGCCGGACGGCCTCAGCAGAGTTCGCAACTCGTCCTCCGGCCTCGCGAGCAGCTTTGCCGCGACCTCTCGCTGGTCGGCATCGCTCGCCGAGCGCGGCAGCAGACTATGCATGCGCAGATTCTCGAGCGAACGCTCAACCCCGCGCCACGACGTGTTCTGCGTCAGGTACGCGCCGATCACCACTTCGAGCGGCGTCTCTGCCGGCCACCAGTGCTGCGGCCCGTACGCTGCCGCGAGCTGCTCGTACAACTCGCGTAGCCGGCGTGCCAGCCGCGTGCTCTCGGCAGAGGGTTGCTCCGGGGCAGAGTGCTTGCTCGGGGTAGACGATGTGCGGCGGGGCATCTGATCTATTAGATCAAGCAAACACACAGTTGGACCAAGCCACACGCAAGCGAGGACGAACGCCATGCCCAAAGCATCCATCACGCGCACCAGCTCCGCCGGCTGGCGCAGCCACACCCGCTATCTCGAGATGCACACGCGCCAGCGTTACGAGATGGTGCACATCACCGACGAGGTCGATCGCATCGTGCGCGAAAGCGGCGTCGATGACGGCCTCTGCTTCGTCTCGCCCATGCACATCACGGCGGCCATCTACGTCAACGACAACGAGAGCGGACTCATCCATGACGTCTCGGAGTGGCTCGAGCAGCTCGCCCCCGCGCGCCCGGAGTATCGCCACCACCAGACCGGCGAGGACAATGCCGATGCGCACCTGAAAGCGCTGCTCCTGCACCATGAGACGACGCTGCCCGTCACCGGCGGCCGGCTGGACCTCGGCACCTGGCAGCGCATCTTCTATGCAGAGTTCGACGGACAGCGCACCAAGCGCGTCATCGTCAAGGTGCTTGGCCTCGCTTCGACCAGCGAAAAGTAACCGCGCCGGCACATTCTCCGGCATCACCCGTAAAGTTACCTCGACCCCTGCCGATAAAACGTCCAGCTAGAGAGAGCAGCTTCAGGTAGACCGGAGGCGCTCAGGCTCTAGAGACTGCGGCTTCCGTCTCACGGACTCACGTGAGCGGGGCCACGAACTTCGCATCGACAGGAGCCGACGCTATGGCACTAGGTGTACTGAACAACATCTCCGCAACCTACGCTGCAAACAACCTGAGCAACACGCAGTCCAGCCTGCAGAACGTGCTCACGCAGCTTTCTTCCGGTTCGCGCATCAACTCCGGCGCGGACGACGCGGCCGGCCTCTCCCTGGCCAACGGCTTGCAGGCCAACCAGTCGGCGCTGACCCAGTCGGCTGCCAACGTGAAGCTCGGCGCCGGTCTGCTGCAAACCGCGGACGGAGCCCTGTCGCAGGTCAACAACCTGCTGAATCGCGCGGTCACGCTGGCCACCGAAGCGGGCAACGGCACACTCAACAGCTCGCAGGATTCGGCAGCCAACCAGGAGTACCAGTCGATCCTCGCCGAAATCAACAACATCGGCGCGACCACGACCTACAACGGTCAGGCTGTGTTCGGCAGCACCACGTCCATCTACACCAGCGATGGCACCGCGACCGGCACGTCGGTCGATACGCTGTCTATCTCTGCACTTTCGAGCACCAAGGTGGGCGATGCCAACGGCGCCATCTCCTACACTGCTGCCGCGGGCACCACGCCGGGCACCATCTCCTACGCGGCGGGTACCAGCACGGATCTCTCCGCCACGAATTTGACGTCCAGCGCCAATGCGCAAGCCGCTCTCACCGCAATCGGCAGCGCGATCAGCAACATCGCCGGGCAGCGCGGCTACCTCGGTTCGCAGATCAACACACTGAACGCCATCTCGGGTGTTGAGACCACACAGAGCGAGAACCTGGCCTCGGCCGAGAACTCGATCCTCGCAACCGATTACACCAAGGCCACTTCAGAGCTGTCGAAGTTTCAGATCCTGACCCAGACCGGTATCAGCGCTCTGGCGCAGGCCAACAGCACGCAGCAGGCCGTCACTAAGCTTCTCCAGTAGTCCCTGCCGCGCGGGTGCTTGCCTCCCGGCCCGCGCGGTTCCCCACAACCCTCCATCCTGATTTCCGCGGGCGGTACCGAGCGAACCGCCCGCGCTTTTTTTCGCTCAAATGCACTCGGGGAGCACTCCATGGGAACCATCGGGCTTAGCTTCGGCTCACCCACCAGCGGCCAGGGCTTCGACGTCGCCAGCACGGTGACACAGATCGTCACGCAGATCCAGAACACCGAGGCGCCGTACAAAACGCAACTCGCAGCGTATCAAAAGCAGGACACCGTCATCTCCAGCCTCGGCGGTCTGCTATCCACGCTGTCAAATGACCTCACGTCCCTGACCGACGTCACCGGTGTTCTCTCCGGCAAGCAGGGATCGAGCTCGAACAACAGCGCCGTCGCCCTGCTCTCGGCGACCTCAGACGCAAGCGCAGGCAGCCACTCTGTCTCCGTTCAGCAGCTCGCGCTGAGCTCGACCTACGCGTCTTCTTCGATTGCGCGTGCGGATTCCCTCAGCGGAACGCTCACACTGCACGTTGGCACCGGCGCAGCGCAGAGCATCACTGTCGATTCCAACAACAACACACTGGCAGGGCTGGCATCGACCATCAACCGGGCCGGCATCGGCGTCTCCGCCAGCATCGTCACTGACGCAACGGGCTCGCGGCTCAGCCTGATCAGCCAGACCAGCGGCAGCGCCGGACAGGTCACGATCGATAGCAGTGCATTGACGGACGTGACGACCGGCGCAGCCCTCACGCTCACTGCCGGTCAAGCCGGTCAGGATGCGCTGCTCACTGTCGACGGCGTATCGATCACCAGTGGGACCAATACGCTCACGAACGTGATCCAGGGCGTGACCATTCAGGTGCTCTCGACGACAAGTAGTCCTGCGCAGTTGCAGATCGACAACGACACTCAGTCCGTCATCAGCGCGGTCTCGGCTTTCGTCAAGGACTACAACGCCGTCATCAGCGCGCTCTCTGCACAGGAGGGCAAGGACAGCACCGGTGCAGCTCAGCCACTCTTTGGCTCACCCCTGATCTCTTCGCTGCAGCAGACGCTCGCGGGCGCCCTTACCGCGCAGGCGGGCACCTCGCTCTCGACCGTCAGTCAGATCGGGATCTCGTTCAATAACGATGGCACGCTCAGGCTGAATAGCGACCAGCTCAGCACGGTGCTCGATAACAACTTCGCCGGGGTGCAGGCTTTTTTT